>CAUQPA010000214.1:0-6733 GCA_963519325.1 uncultured Pseudomonas sp.
CATCACCACCACCACCGGCGATGCCGAGGGTGAAGTACTGGAGCGACGGGCGGTCGCGGTCGACGAGGCAGCCATCCAGGCGGCGCTACCGGCCTTCCGTGGCGAGATAGAGCAGATCCCGCCCATGTATTCGGCGCTGAAGCGCGACGGTCAGCCGCTCTACAAGCTGGCGCGTGCCGGGGAAGTGGTGGAGCGCGAGGCGCGTTCTGTTACTATTGCCCGTCTGGAGCTGCTGGCGTTGCAGGAAGATCGCGCGACGCTGGAAGTGGCCTGCAGCAAGGGGACCTATGTGCGCACCCTGGTCGAAGACCTCGGCGCCCGTCTCGGTTGCGGTGCCCATGTGGCCGAGTTGCGTCGTACCCAGGCCGGTCCCTTCGGATTGGCCCAGGCGATCAGCCTCGAAGAACTGGAGGCGGCTCACGCCGAAGGCGGTTCCGCGGCGCTGGATCGCTTCCTGTTGCCGGTCGACAGTGGCCTGGAGCACTGGCCGCTGGTGCAGTTGACGCAACACAGCGCCTACTACTGGTTGCACGGTCAGCCCGTCCGGGCGGCCAATGCACCGAAATTCGGCTTGATGCGGGTGCAGGACGACCAGGGTCGTTTCATCGGCATCGGCGAGATAGATGACGAGGGGCAGGTGGCTCCTCGTAGACTGATTCGGTCCTAGACCGATACCGAGGGTGGCTGTCAGCAGGCACGGTCACTGCTCTTTTCCTTAGCACGGGAATTTTCCCGGCCTGTTACCTCAGAGGAGCCCTATCATGGCACTGAGCGTCGAAGACAAAGCCCAGATCGTAAACGAGTTCAAGCAGAGCGAAGGCGACACCGGTTCCCCGGAAGTGCAGGTTGCCCTGCTGTCCGCCAACATCGACAAGCTGCAAGGCCACTTCAAGGCCAACGGCAAGGACCACCACAGCCGTCGTGGTCTGATCCGCATGGTCAACCAGCGTCGTAAGCTGCTGGACTACCTGAAGTCCAAGGACACCTCTCGTTACAGCGCCCTGATCGCTCGCCTGGGCCTGCGTCGTTAATACGATGCAGACCTGCTGCAAGCAGTCTGAAGCTGGAGGTCGGCTCGCGCCGGCCTCCGGCTTTTTTGCTTGAATGGCCTCCAGAATCGGCCTGCGTCATCCGGAGATCAGCGAGGGTCCGAATCCCTCTGGTCGCCCCTGTTTCCCCCAAGGCAATAAAGAGAAGGAAAGACTGTGAATCCAGTAATCAAGCAATTCAAGTTCGGTGAGCAGAACTTCACCCTGGAAACCGGCCGCATCGCGCGCCAGGCGACCGGTGCCGTGCTGGTCTCCACCGATGACGTCAGCGTGCTGGTCACCGTGGTCGGTGCCAAGCAGCCCGCCGTCGGCAAGGACTTCTTCCCGCTGTCCGTGCACTACCAGGAGAAGACCTACGCCGCTGGCCGTATCCCCGGTGGCTACTTCAAGCGTGAAGGCCGTCCTTCCGAGAAGGAAACCCTGACCTCGCGTCTGATTGATCGCCCGATCCGTCCGCTGTTCCCCGAGGGCTTCCTCAACGAAGTCCAGGTGGTCTGCACCGTGGTCAGCACCAACAAGAAGTCCGATCCGGACATCGCCGCCATGATCGGCACCTCCGCCGCCCTGGCTATCTCCGGCATTCCCTTTGCCGGCCCCATCGCCGCTGCGCGCGTGGGCTACCACAGTGAACTGGGCTATCTGCTGAACCCCAGCTACGAGCAGCTGCAGAGCTCCAGCCTGGACATGGTCGTGGCCGGTACCCGTGACGCCGTGCTGATGGTGGAATCCGAAGCCGACGAGCTGACCGAAGACCAGATGCTGGGTGGCGTGCTGTTCGCCCACGAAGAATTCCAGGTGGCCATCGAGGCCATCAGCCAGTTCGCCGCCGAAGCCGGCAAGCCGAGCTGGAACTGGCAGGCGCCTGCCGAGAACACCGCCCTGATCGAGGCCGTCAAGGCCGAAGTCGGCGAGGCCGTGTCCCGCGCCTACACCATCACCATCAAGCAGGATCGCTACGCGGCCCTGGGTGCCCTGCGCGACCAGGCCATCGCCAAGCTGACCGGTGAGAACGGCCAGTACAGCGAAGCCGAGGTCAAGGAGACCTTCGGCCTGCTGGAATACCGCACCGTGCGCCAGAACATCGTCGACGGCAAGCCGCGTATCGACGGTCGCGACACTCGCACCGTACGTCCGCTGCAGATCGAAGTCGGTCCGCTGAAGAAGACCCACGGTTCGGCCCTGTTCACCCGTGGCGAGACCCAGGCCCTGGTCACCGCGACCCTGGGTACCGCCCGTGATGCCCAGCTGCTGGACACCCTGGAAGGCGAGCGCCGCGACAGCTTCATGCTGCACTACAACTTCCCGCCCTTCTCGGTCGGCGAGTGCGGCCGCATGGGCAGCCCGGGCCGTCGCGAGATCGGTCACGGCCGTCTGGCCCGCCGTGGCATCCAGGCCATGCTGCCGACCCAGGAAGCCTTCCCCTACAGCATCCGCGTGGTCTCCGAGATCACCGAGTCCAACGGCTCCAGCTCCATGGCCTCGGTCTGCGGTGCCTCTCTGGCGCTGATGGACGCCGGTGTGCCGGTCAAGGCCCCAGTTGCCGGTATCGCCATGGGTCTGGTCAAGGAAGGCGAGAAGTTCGCCGTCCTGACCGACATCCTGGGTGACGAAGATCACCTGGGCGACATGGACTTCAAGGTGGCCGGTACCGCCAAGGGCGTTACCGCCCTGCAGATGGACATCAAGATCAACGGCATCACCGAAGAGATCATGGAAATCGCCCTGGAGCAGGCGCTGGAAGCGCGTCTGAACATCCTCGGCCAGATGAACCAGGTGATCTCCGAGTCGCGTGCCGAGCTGTCGGAAAACGCCCCGACCATGCTGGCGATGAAGATCGACCAGGACAAGATCCGCGACGTGATCGGCAAGGGTGGCGCCACCATCCGCGGTATCTGCGAAGAGACCAAGGCCTCGATCGACATCGAGGACGACGGCACCATCAAGATCTACGGCGAGACCCGCGAAGCGGCTGAAGCGGCTAAGCAGCGCGTCCTGGGCATCACCGCCGAGGCCGAGATCGGCAAGATCTACGTCGGCAAGGTGGAGCGCATCGTCGACTTCGGCGCCTTCGTCAACATCCTGCCGGGCAAGGATGGCCTGGTGCACATCTCGCAGATCAGCGATCAGCGCATCGAGAAGGTCACCGACGTGCTGAAGGAAGGTCAGGAAGTGAAGGTACTGGTACTGGACGTGGACAACCGCGGCCGTATCAAGCTGTCGATCAAGGACGTGGCGGCGGCGGAAGCCTCCGGCGTCTGAGACGACCTCGTGTAAGAAGAAACCCGGCCTCGGCCGGGTTTTTTCGTTTTGGGTGGCGGTGCCGGGGACCTTTGTATGGCTGTCATGCCGGTGCGCCGTAGCGACCGCTTCTCCAGGGGTGATGCAACTGTCTTATCGCTATAGGAGTACATCCGTAGTGTGGAAAACGGCGCAGCCTTTTCCACTTCAGACGTCGTAACAAGGGCGCGCCCTCGCCCCAACCCTCTCCCGAAGGGAGAGGGGGCTATCCGAGCCGGCATTAGCCCCGGCAAGATCGCGATAAACCGGCGTGCCTCCCGCTGTAGGAGCGACCCATGGCCGCGATTGGCCCAGGCATTACGTCTTCTCGCGAATCCACTCGATGAAGCTGCGTACCTTGGGTACCTCGGCCATCTGTTCCGGATAGGCCAGCCAATAGGCATGGGGACTGGCCAGCCGGTGCGGCCAGGCGAGCACCAGGCGGCCAGAGGCCAGTTCCTCGGCGACCAGAAATTCCGGCAGCAGCGCCACGCCGCAGCCTTCCTGGGCAGCGCGGGCGCAGAGGGTAAAGGTGTCGAAGCGCGGCCCGTGATGGCTGTGCACCTCCTCGCGCCCCTGGCTGGCGTACCAGTCGTGCCAGGATTCCGGGCGGGTGGTGTTCTGCAGCAGGACGAAATCCACCAACTGCTCCGGCCCGGCGATACCCTCGGCGGGCAGCAGGTCCGGCGCGCAGACCGCGACCATGTGCTCGTGCAGTAGCAGCTCGCACTCGGCACCCGGCCAGCTGCCATGGCCATAGAATAGCGCCACGTCATGGCGGGGATCGCGGAAGTCCACCGGTTCCAGGGCGCTGGAGACATCCAGGTGGATATTGGGATGGCGCAGGCGCCAGCCTTTCAGACGGGGTACCAGCCAGCGTTCACCGAAGGTCGGTGGGGTGGCCACGCGCAGCACCTCAGTCTCGCCGCCGTAGGATCTCAGGTAGCGCGCCGACATCTCCAGCTGGTTGAGGATCTTGTCCACCTCGGCCAGGTAGAGGGCGCCCGCCGGGGTCAGTTGCAGGCGGCGGCGAACTCGGCGGAACAGGCTGTGCTGCAAGAGATCCTCGAGCTGGGCGACCTGCTTGCTGACGGCGCTCTGGGTCAGCGCCAGTTCATCGGCCGCACGGGTAAAGCTTAGGTGGCGCGCGACCGCCTCGAAGCATTGCATGGCGGTGATGGACGGCAGGTGGCGACGTTGCATGAGCGCGCTCGCGGCATGAAAAAAGGGAATGATATGCCGAGCAAAGGTCGGTTGTCCGGCGCCGCGGCCCTGACCATACTCTGGGACGATTCCCAGACTGCGGAGACCTCAGCATGAGCAAGGCCCTGTTGGAACGCCTCGGCGTACCTGCCCAGCACTACACCCAAGGCGAGCACCGGGTGCATTCCCCCATCGACGGTAGCCAACTGGGCAGCGTCGCCCTGGAAAGCGCCGCCGAGGTGGAGCAGAAGATCTCCCGCGCCGAGCGGGCCTTCCAGGCCTGGCGCGCGGTGCCGGCGCCGCGTCGCGGGGAACTGGTACGGCTGCTGGGCGAGGAGCTGCGGGCGCACAAGGCCGATCTCGGTGAGCTGGTGTCCTGGGAAGCCGGCAAGATCACCCAGGAGGGCCTGGGCGAAGTCCAGGAGATGATCGACATCTGCGATTTCGCCGTGGGCCTGTCGCGGCAGCTCTATGGCCTGACCATCGCTTCCGAGCGTCCCGGCCATCATATGCGCGAGAGCTGGCAGCCGCTGGGCGTGGTGGGCATCATCAGTGCCTTCAACTTCCCGGCGGCGGTCTGGTCCTGGAACGCCGCCCTGGCCCTGGTCTGCGGCAATCCGGTGATCTGGAAGCCTTCGGAAAAGACCCCGCTGACCGCCCTGGCCTGCCAGGCGTTGTTCGAGAAGGCCCTGGCGCGCTTTGGCGATGCCCCGGCCGATCTCAGCCAGGTCATTGTCGGTGATCGCGCGGCGGGTGAAGCCCTGGTGGACGATCCGCGGGTGGCACTGGTGAGCGCCACGGGTAGCACCCGCATGGGTCGCGAGGTAGGACCGCGGGTTGCGGCGCGCTTCGGGCGCAGCATCCTCGAACTGGGCGGCAACAATGCCATGATCCTCGCGCCGAGCGCCGATCTGGACATGGCGGTACGCGCCATCCTGTTCAGCGCCGTCGGCACCGCCGGCCAGCGTTGCACCACCCTGCGCCGCCTGATCGCCCATCGTTCGGTGAAGGACGAGATCGTCGCCCGGCTGAAGACCGCCTATGCCAAAGTCCGCATCGGTCATCCGCTGGAGGGCAACCTGATCGGCCCGCTGATCGACGCCGCCAGTTTCCAGGCCATGCAGGGCGCGCTGGAGCAGGCGCGCGGCGAGGGTGGGGTGGTCCATGGCGGCGAGCGCCAGTTGGCCGACCAGTATCCGGATGCCTACTACGTGGCGCCGGCCATCGTCGAGATGCCCGAGCAGAGCGAGGCGGTGCGCCACGAGACCTTCGCGCCCATCCTCTATGTGCTGACCTATGACGATTTCGACGAGGCGGTAGCGCTGAACAACGCCGTGCCCCAGGGCCTGTCGTCCTGCATCTTCACCACCGACGTACGCGAGGCCGAGGCCTTCATGTCGGCCACCGGCAGCGACTGCGGCATCGCCAACGTCAACATCGGTCCGAGTGGCGCCGAGATCGGCGGGGCCTTCGGCGGCGAGAAGGAAACCGGTGGCGGTCGCGAATCCGGCTCGGATGCCTGGAAGGCCTACATGCGGCGTCAGACCAACACCGTCAACTACTCGCGCGAACTGCCGCTGGCCCAGGGCATCGTCTTCGACTGAGTCGCCCACCAAGGAGCGCAGGGAACATGCAGTTGCGTCAGGAGTGCCTGTGGGAGCGGCTGTATCCGGCGGTGCCAGGGGCGCCGCTGCAGGGTGAGCTCGATACCGAGGTCTGCGTCATCGGCGCCGGCTTCACCGGGCTCTCCACCGGTCTGCACCTGGCGCAGGCGGGGCGGCGGGTGGTGGTACTGGAAGCCCATGGCGTCGGCCATGGCGGCTCCGGGCGCAATGTCGGGCTGGTCAATGCCGGCATGTGGATCCCGCCGGACGAGGCGGTGGCCACCCTGGGACCGGAGGTCGGCGAACGTCTGCTGGGGGTGATGGGCGATGCGCCGAGTCAGGTGTTCGCCCTCATCGAACGCTATGGCATCGACTGCCAGGCGCGCCGCGCCGGTACCCTGCACATGGCCCACAGCGCCAAGGGCCTGGCCGATCTGGGCCAGCGCGCCGAGCAATGGCAGCGGCGCGGTGCCCGGGTCGAGCTGCTGGAAGGCGAGGCCTGCTACAACGCCTGTGGTACGAGAGACATCAGTGGTGCGCTGCTCGATCATCGCGCGGGGACCCTGGTGCCCATGGGCTACGCCCAGGGCCTGGCCAAGG
>CAUQPA010000215.1:0-6724 GCA_963519325.1 uncultured Pseudomonas sp.
CACCCAGGAGGGCACCACCGCCGACATGATCTTCGACATCCCCTACCTCATCGAATACTTCTCCAGCTTCATGACCCTGCAACCGGGCGACATGATCGCTACCGGCACGCCCGAGGGTCTGGCCGATGTGGTGCCGGGGGATGAGGTGGTAGTGGAAGTGGAAGGCGTGGGCCGGCTGGTCAACCGCATCGTCAGCGAAGCCGAATTCTTCGCCAACCCGGCTTCGGCCAAGCACACCAAGGGAGTCTGAACATGATCAAGCACTGGATCGACGGCCGCGAAGTCGAGAGCGCCGAGTCCTTCACCAACTACAACCCAGCCACCGGCGAAGCCCTTGGCGAAGTCGCCAGCGGCGGGGCGCGTGAGATCGATCAGGCGGTGGCCGCAGCCAAGACCGCTTTTCCGAAATGGGCGGCCACCCCGGCCAAGGAGCGTGCCCGCCTGATGCGCAAACTGGGCGAGTTGATCGACCAGAACGTGCCCAATCTGGCCGAGCTGGAAACCCTGGATACCGGCCTGCCGATCCATCAGACCCGGAACGTGCTGATCCCTCGCGCCTCGCACAACTTTGAGTTCTTCGCCGAGGTTTGCACCCGCATGGACGGCCACAGCTATCCGGTCGACGACCAGATGCTCAACTACACCCTGCACCAGCCGGTGGGGGTCTGCGGCCTGGTGTCGCCGTGGAACGTGCCCTTCATGACCGCCACCTGGAAGACGGCGCCTTGCCTGGCACTGGGCAACACGGCAGTGCTGAAGATGAGCGAGCTCTCGCCGCTCACCGCTAACGAATTGGGGCGGCTGGCACTGGAAGCCGGCCTGCCGCCGGGTGTGCTCAACGTGGTCCAGGGCTATGGCGCCACCGCCGGTGACGCCCTGGTCCGCCACACGGACGTACGCGCCATCTCCTTTACCGGCGGTACCGCCACCGGCCGCAAGATCATGCAGACGGCCGGATTGAAGAAGTACTCCATGGAACTGGGCGGCAAGAGCCCGGTGTTGATCTTCGCCGACGCCGACCTGGATCGCGCCTTGGATGCCGCGCTGTTCACTATTTTCTCGCTCAATGGCGAGCGCTGCACCGCAGGTAGCCGAATCTTCATCCAGGAAGACGTCTACGACCAGTTCGTCGCTGAGTTCGCCGCGCGCGCCAAGCGCCTGCTGGTAGGTGATCCCCAGGATCCGAAGACCCAGGTCGGCTCCATGATCACCCAGGCTCACTACGACAAGGTCACCGGCTACATCCGTATCGGCATCGAGGAAGGCGCCAATCTGCTGGCTGGCGGCCTAGAGCGCCCGGCCAATCTGCCCGCACATCTGGCCAAGGGGCAGTTCATCCAGCCCACGGTGTTTGCCGACGTGGACAACCGCATGCGTATTGCCCAGGAGGAGATCTTCGGCCCGGTGGTCTGCCTGCTCAAGTTCAAGGACGAGGCCGAAGCTCTGCGTCTGGCCAACGACACCGAATACGGCCTCGCGTCCTACGTCTGGACTCAGGACATTGGCAAGGCGCACCGCCTGGCTCAGGGCATCGAGACCGGCATGGTGTTCATCAACAGCCAGAACGTGCGCGACCTGCGCCAGCCTTTCGGTGGCGTCAAGGGGTCCGGCACCGGCCGCGAAGGCGGCGAATACAGCTTCGAAGTCTTCACCGAGGTGAAGAACGTCTGCATCTCCATGGGCAGTCATCACATTCCCCGCTGGGGCGTGTGACCGCTCCTACCAAAGCCTAACTGTCACCCGGGGTCGCCTGACGACCCTGGTCAGGAGAACAATATGGGCACCCTCGCACTCGCGGCCAAGATCACTCACGTCCCCTCCATGTACCTGAGCGAGCTGGACGGCCCGCGCAAGGGCTTTCGCCAGGCGGCCATCGATGGCCACAAGGAGATCAGCCGCCGCTGCCGCGAACTGGGCGTCGACACCCTGGTGGTGTTCGACACCCACTGGCTGGTCAATGCCAACTACCACATCAACTGTGGCGCGCACTTCAAGGGTCTCTACACCAGCAACGAGTTGCCGCACTTCATCGCCAACATGGACTACGAGTTTCCCGGCAACCCGGGGCTCGGCAAGCTGCTGGCGGAGAGCGCCAATGCCCTGGGTGTTGAGACCATGGCCCACGACGCCACTACCCTGGCGCCGGAGTACGGCACCCTGGTGCCGATGCGCTACATGAACGCGGATCAGCACTTCAAGGTGATCTCGGTCTCCTCGCTGTGCACCTCCCACTACCTGCACGACAGTGCCCGCCTGGGTTGGGCGCTGCGGCGCGCGGTGGAAGACCACTACGACGGCACCGTGGCCTTTCTCGCCAGCGGCTCGCTGTCCCACCGCTTCGCCCAGAACGGCCAGGCGCCGGAGTTCGCCACCAAGATCTGGAGCCCCTTCCTGGAAACCCTGGACGAGCGCGTGGTGCGTATGTGGCAGGACGGCGACTGGGAGGAGTTCTGCGGCATGCTCCCCGAGTACGCCGCCAAGGGTCATGGCGAAGGCTTCATGCACGACACCGCCATGCTGCTCGGCGCCCTTGGCTGGAGCGACTACGACGGCCAGGTCGAGGTACTGACGCCCTACTTCGCTGCCTCCGGGACCGGGCAGATCAACGCCCTCTTCCCGGTCACCGCGCAGACCGGCGCCGCCATCCCCCGCCCCCAGGCCAGCGTCCCTGCCAACATCCCCAACAGCAGTCGCCTGTAACGGAGGCCTTCGCCATGCCCCATCTGACCCTACTCTACAGCCCCGACCTTGAGGGCACTGCCGAGCTACCCGCGCTCTGCCGGGCCCTGGCCGACACCCTGCTGGCCCAGCGCGATCCTGCTGGCAAGGCCATCTTTCCTATCGGTGGCGTGCGGGTGCTGGCCTATCCGGCGGCCCACGCGGCCATCGCCGATGGCCAAGGCGACTATGGCTTCCTCTACGCCAATCTGCGCATGGGCGCCGGGCGCGCACCCGAGCTGCACCGCCAGGTCGGCGACGCCCTGCTCGCCACCCTGGAGCAGCATCTAGGCGCCCTGCTGGAGCGACGTCCGGTCGGTATCACCCTGCAGATCGACGAAAGCCCCGGCCAAGTCTACGACGGCAAGCGCAGCAGCCTGCACCCACTGTTCCGCTAACCCGCCGAACACGGCCTACAACAACAATAACGACGAGGTCTCCCATGCCCCAGGCGCTGGATCTTCCCGCCCCCGCAGCCCAGGCGAAGACGCCCTATCGCCGCATCACCTGGCGCCTGCTGCCGCTGCTGCTGGTCTGCTATCTCTTCGCTCATCTGGATCGCATCAACATCGGCTTCGCCAAGGCGCAGATGAGCGCCGATCTGCACTTCAGCGATACCGTCTATGGCTTCGGCGCCGGACTGTTCTTCATCGCCTATGCGCTCTGCGGCGTGCCCAGCAACCTGGCACTGGAGCGGGTCGGGCCTCGACGTTGGATCGCCACCCTGATGGTAGTCTGGGGCCTGCTCTCGGCCGGCATGTTCCTGGTGCAGACGCCGGGTGCCTTCTACCTACTGAGGCTCCTGCTCGGCGCCGCCGAAGCCGGCTTCTTTCCCGGCATCCTGGTCTATCTGGCGCGCTGGTTCCCGGCCCGGCGCCGCGGCAGCGTCACCGCACTGTTCGCCCTGGCGGTGCCCCTGGCCGGCGTGCTGGGCGGGCCCCTGTCCGGCGCCCTGCTCGAAGCCTTTCGCGAAGGGCCGCTGCTGCGCGGCTGGCAGTGGATGTTCCTGCTCGAAGGCCTGCCGGTGGTACTGCTCGGCCTGCTGGTGTTGCGCGCCCTGCCCGATGGCTACCAGAAGGTCCATTGGCTGGACGAACGCCAGAAGGCCTGCTTGCACGAGGACTTCGCCCAGGAGGAAGCCGGCAAGCCGGTGACCTCCGCCGCCGGCCTGCTGCGCAGCGGTCACCTCTGGCTACTGGTGGCCATCTATTGCGCGGTGATGCTGGCGGTCAACACCCTGGCCTTCTGGATGCCGGCGCTGATCCACGGCGCCGGCATCGGCAGCGACGGTCAGGTCGGCCTGCTCAGCGCCCTGCCGTACCTGGCGGGTTGCCTGTTCATGCTCGCCGCCGGCCGCTCCTCCGACCGCCATCGCGAGCGCCGCTGGCACCTCTGCGTGCCCCTGCTCATGGCCGCCCTGGGTCTGGCGCTGGCCAGCCTGCTGCCCCAAGCGGCCTGGCCGGTGATGCTCGGCCTGGTGCTCGCCGGCATGGGCGCCGCCGCCGCCCTGCCGCAATTCTGGCAACTGCCCCCGGCCTTTCTCGGCCAGCGCACCCTGGCCGCCGGCATCGGCCTGATCAGCTCCCTGGGCAGCATCGCCTCCTTCGGCGCGCCCTTCTTCATCGGCTGGATGCGCGACACCACCCAGAGCAGCGCCCTGGCGTTGCAGGTGCTCGCCGTGCTCATCGCGCTCGGCGCTCTGCTGGTACTGCGCACTCCCGCCTGTCTCGTCAATCCTCAAGGACACTAAGCCATGCTCGACACCGCCTTCCTCCACGCCGCCGCGCGTCGCCTCGACCAGGCCGAACGCTCCCGCGAACAGATCGGCCAGCTCTCCCTGGAGCGACCCGAGATCACCATCGAAGACGCCTACGCCATACAACGTGCCTGGGTCGAGCAGAAGATCGCCGACGGCCGCAAGCTGGTGGGCCACAAGATCGGCCTGACCTCGCGGGCCATGCAGGTGTCGTCCAACATCAGCGAACCCGACTATGGCGCGCTGCTGGACGACATGTTCTTCGACGAGGGCACCGATATCCCCTTTCAGCGCTTCATCGTGCCGCGGGTGGAAGTGGAGCTGGCCTTCATCCTCGGTAAGCCGCTGCGCGGCCCGAACTGCACCCTGTTCGATGTTCTCGCCGCCACCGACTACGTGATTCCGGCGCTGGAAATTATTGATGCCCGCATCCAGCAGGTCGATCCCCAGACCCAGGTCACGCGCAAGGTGTTCGACACTATCTCCGACAACGCCGCCAACGCCGGCGTGGTCCTGGGCGGCAAGGCCGTCCGTCCTCACGACCTGGACCTGCGCCGGGTGCCGGCCATCCTCTATCGCAACGGCGTCATCGAAGAATCCGGCGTCTCCGCCGCAGTGCTCAACCATCCGGCCAAGGGCGTGGCCTGGCTCGCCAACAAACTGGCCGCGCACGACGTTACCCTGGAGGTTGGCCAGATCATCCTCGGTGGCTCCTTTACCCGTCCGGTGGCGGCACGGCCCGGCGACACCTTCCACGTCGACTATGACCAACTCGGCAGCATCGCCTGCCGCTTCGTCTGAGGAGCGCCCTATGGACCTGCCGCTGAATACCTTCAAGCAACGTCTCAAGGGCGGCGAACCCTTGATCGGCCTCTGGGTTGGTCTGGCCGACGCCTACGCTGCCGAATTGGCCGCGACTCTCGGTTACGACTGGCTGCTGCTCGACGGTGAGCATGCACCCAATGACCTGCGCAGTCTGCTCGGCCAGCTGCAGGCGGTGGCGCCCTATCGCAGTCAGCCCATCGTGCGCCCACCGATAGGCGATGCGGTGCTGATCAAGCAGTTGCTCGACATCGGCGCCCAGACCCTGCTGGTGCCTATGGTGGAATCCGCCACTCAGGCGCGTGAGCTGGTACGCGCCATGCGCTACCCGCCCGAAGGCATTCGCGGCGTCGGCAGCGCCCTCGCCCGCGCCTCCCGATGGAACACCGTGCCCGATTATCTGAATCGCGCCGAGGAGCAACTCTGCCTGCTGGTGCAGGTGGAGAATCGCGCAGGCCTTGCGGCCCTGCCAGAAATCCTCGCGGTCGAGGGCGTCGACGGCGTCTTCATCGGTCCCGCCGATCTCAGCGCCGCCCTGGGCCATAGGGGCAATCCGGGGCATCCCGAGGTGCAGACCGCAATAGAGACAGCCATCGGCCAGATCGTCGCCAGCGGCAAGGCAGCCGGCATCCTAAGCGCCGACCAGGGGCTGGCCCGGCGCTACCTGGAACTAGGCGCGACCTTCGTCGCCGTGGGCGTGGACACCAGCGTGCTGGTCAAGGGCTTACAGACCTTATTGGCGAACTTCAAAGACGTAAAGCCGGTGGCAGGTGGTGGCGTCTACTAGGCGTCTAGGCGTCCTGCTCGGATCCAGAGGCCGGCGCCACCCCACCCTCTGGCTCGATACGCTTGAGCTCTTCGAGTAGGTCAATGAGCGTCCCGAGCTTTTCTTCGCCGAATTGTTCGAGGATGCGCTGATAGTTTGCTTCCATGCCGCCGGCCATTGCAGCGAAGCAGGCCTCGCCCTGAGTGGTCAGCTTGACGTGTACCCGCCTGGCATCCCGAGCATTGCGATAGCGCTCCACATAGCCGGTCTGCTCCATCCGCATCAGTACTCCGGACATGCTTGGTTTGAGGATGCAGGCCTGGTTGGCCAGCTCGTGCATCTCCGTATCCCCACGCTGCTTGAGCAACCGGATCACTCGCCACTGCTGCTCGGTAAGGCCATGCTGATTGAGTAATGGCCGGAAAAAAGCCATGGCAGCTTCACGTGCTTGCAGCAATGTCAGGGTCAGGGAAACGCGGGGGGTGAGCATCGAAAAACCAGGATCGGTGAAGGTTACTAATCGTACACCCTAGCCGACCGCTACATTGCTTTTGAGGCCCTTAGCTCGTTCAGACTAGCGATGACGGCGGATGTACCGCCGCTACCCAGTCTCGTGGGGATACAGGCAAAAACAGCGTGTTCAGAAGCAGATTGCATGAGAC
>CAUQPA010000216.1:0-6703 GCA_963519325.1 uncultured Pseudomonas sp.
CCAGCACACCCCTCACCCGGCGGTGGTGGATGATGGGGGCCCCGAGGAAGGAGGCGTAGCGTTCTTCGCCGGTCTCGGCGAAATAGCGGAAGCGGGGATGGCTGGCGGCGTCCTCGAGATTGAGCGGCTCCTCGCGGGTGCCGACCAAGCCGACCAGGCCCTCGTTGGGCGCCATGCTGACCCGGCCGATGGACTTCTTGTTCAGGCCCTCGGTGGCCATCAGCACGAAACGGTTGGTGTCCGGGTCGAGCAGATAGACGGAGCAGACCTGCGACTGCATGGCCGCGCGGACACGCTGCACGATGATGGACAGTGCCGACCCCAGATCCTTGGCGGCATTGACCTCCTGGACGATCTTGCGCAGAACTGCAAGCATCTAGCGCCTCCGCAGTCGACGCCCGGCGGACTCGCCGGCGTGCATCACGTGTCGTTCATCCTGCATGACCACAGCTTCTCCTCACCTCTTTCGCACCGGCCGTACCGGTAATCAGGCCAGCAAGCGGGGTGCCAACTCCTTGAGCGCCCGCCGATAGACCTCTCGCTTGAAGGTCACCACCTGGCCCAGGGGGTACCAGTAGCTTACCCAGCGCCAGCCATCGAATTCCGGCTTGCCGGTGACATCCATGCGCACCCGCTGCTCTTCCGCGGTCAGCCGCAGCAGGAACCACTTCTGCTTCTGGCCGATGCACAGCGGACGGCTGTGGGTACGCACCATGCGCTGCGGCAGCCGGTACCTCAGCCAACCGCGGGTACAGGCCAGGATACGGACATCATCGGGACTCAGTCCCACCTCTTCGTTCAGCTCCCGGTACAGCGCCTCTTCGGGCGTTTCCCGGTCATCGATCCCACCCTGGGGAAACTGCCAGGCATCCTGGTTGATCCGGCGGGCCCACAGTACTTGACCGGCATCGTTGGCGAGAATGATGCCGACATTGGGGCGAAAACCATCAGCGTCGATCACGGCTGCCACCCTTGAAAATTGTCGTTGCCCGCATTGTTCCACAAAGCCCGACAGCCCAGCAATGCAAGCTCCGGACCGACTGCAGTGCGGCCGACCGACGCCGTCTCCAGGCGGCCACTGCCGCCTGCAAAAGCCGGCATTATGGTGGTCGCTAGCTGAACGTCGGCTTAAGGGCGGGCAATCGCGGCGCCCTAGCGGAAATGCCGCTGCACGGCCATGTAGGCGGCCAGCGCCAGACCGACCCAGCCGACCAGCCAGAAATAGTCGAGATAGCCCAGCACCTGGCTCTGGCGGGTGACCAGGCTGGAGATCTGGGCAAGGGCACTGTCGGCACCGGTGGCCTGCCGATAGCGCTCGCCATAGGCCTGGTAGGTCTGGGCATAGGGGGTGACCGCGGCGCTGAGCACCGTGGCATGGAAGGCGTCTCGCCATTGCAGGAAGACGTTGGACAGCACGATGCCCATGGGCATGACCAGTTGCTGGGTCATGTTCTTGATCTGGTAGGCCTGGCTGAAATAGGCCGGCTCGACGCGCATGAAGGTGTACATGATGATCACCGCGAAGGTGCCGATCAGGTAGGTGCCGTGCATCATCAGCCCCGGGACCAGTTGCTGGAACAGCGGCACGTCGGCGTGCTGGCGCACCATCCAGAACCCATAGCCGGCCAGCAGCAGGTAGCCGGCCACCAGGTACTTGCGGAAGCCGCCCCAGGGGAAGCGCTCGCGCAGCCGCACCGAGGTGATCATCAACAGCGGCGCCAGGCCGCACAGCCAGCCCAGCGCCATGACGCCCCCGGCGGTATAGACCGGCAGTTGCAGGCCGTTGACCACGTACTGGGGGATGATGAAGTTGTAGGCGCCGAGCAGGAAGTAGTTGAGCATCATGAACAGCATGCCGGCGAGAAAGCCGGGGGTGATGGCGTGCTTGAAGTCCAGCGTCGGCCGCGCCAGGCCGCGCTCGTAATAGACGTACAGCCCGAGCAGGGCCGCCCCCAGCAGCAGCTCCAGCGCCAGCCACGGGCCATCGCTGAAGAAGTCGAAGGCCAGCCGCTGGGTGGTGGTGGTGAGCAGCAGGCTACCGGCGGCGAGCAGCACCATGGACAGCAGCGAAGGCGCGCCGGAATTCTGCAGCGGATGGGAGCGCCGCGGCAGGGATAGCCAGACGCAGACCGCCACCAGCAGGCACGCCAGTGCCGGCACCAGGAAGATCGCCCGCCACTGATGGCCTTCCAGCAATTCCGCGGTGGTGAAGGAGGCCAGCGCCCCGCCCAGGGGCACGCCGGAGGCGAAGGCGCGGATCCCGGTCGGCAACTGGGGGCCGGAAAAATACATCTGCACCAGCACCCGCGCCCCGGCGAAGAAGGTGGCGGCGCCGGCGCCCATCAGGACGCGCCCGGCGATGAAGGTCGGCAGGTCGGTGGCGACCAGGCAGCACACCTGCCCGACGAGATGGATGCCGACCGCGGCGAAGATCAGGTTGCGATAGCCCAGGCGCTGGGCGAACCACTGGTGCGGTGCGCTGCTGAGGATGACCGCGGCGCTGTAGCAGGCGGTGGCCAGCGAATAGCTGCGCTGGTCGATGCCGAGGCCGCCATAGACGTAACGATTGGCCAGGGCGATGGACAGGTTGTCGAGAAAGTACACCAGCACCATGAGGGTGATGCTCAGCAGCAGGAGGCCGCGGTGGTGGGGGCGATCGGTGTCGTCGGCGTACATGAAGACCCAGGGCTGGCACTAAGGGGGCCAGCCGTGGACCCTGCGTCCGGGGTGGGGTTCAGCGACGGCGTTGTCGCAGTCTCCTCCAGGTGATGTGGATCGCGTCCCGGATCAGCCCGGCAGCAGTGCCCGGACGTCGGCCAGCAGTTCGTCCGGCACCTCCAGCCAACCACGGATGGTATTGCGTTCTCTTGCCTGGTAACGACGCTGCGACGGCAGGCGGGCTCCCTGGGCTTCGATGCCGGCGAACAGCTGCTCGGCGCGGCCCTGGTAATCGGCCATCGCGCCACCGAGAAAACGTTGGGGATCGAAGGCCAGGATGAGTTCGCCGTGATAGGGCAGCCCGCCCGCGCCGGCATCGACCGCGGAAGACTCCGGGCTGGTGAGATCGCCGATCAGCGGGCCGGCGAGCAATTCGATCATGGCCGACAGCGCCGAGCCCTTGTGACCGCCAAAGGTAAGCATGGCGCCCTCCTCCAGCACGGTGCGGGCATCGTTGCTGGGCGCGCCCTCGGCATCCACGCCCCAGCCCTCGGGCAGGGCCTTGCCCGCGCGACGATGCAATTCGATCTCGCCACGGGCCACGGCGCTGGTGGCGAAATCGAAGACGAAGGGCGGACCTTCGGGCCGCGGCCAGCCGAAAGCAAGGGGATTGGTACCGAACAGCGGGCGACGACCGCCGGCCGGGGCGACATAGGCCTGGGTCGGATTGCAGGCCAGGGCCACCAGCCCCCTGGCGGTGAGGGCTTCCATCTCCACCCAGAGCGCCGAGAAGTGCACGCAATTGTTGATCGCCAGGGCGGCCAGGCCACAGCTGCGCGCCTTGGCGTCGAGCAGGGGCAGACCCGTCTCGAAGGCCAGCGGTGAAAAGCCGCCGCCCGCGTCGACCCGGACGATGGCCGGAGCCACGTCTTCTAACGTCGGCTCGGCATCGGGCACCACCTTGCCGGCCTTGAGCGTCTTGACGATGCCCAGCAGCCGATAGATGCCGTGGGAGGCGCAGTCATCACGCTGGCCGGCAACCATCATGGCGGCGATGGCCGCGCCCTGCGGCTGACTGAAACCTTGGGCCGCGAGCACCTCTTCGGCCAGGTGCTGCAGGTCTTCCGGGGTCATCTGGGCCATGGCGGCGCTCCATCGGGAAAACCCCGACTATGCCGCAACCGGCCACGACCCGCTCGCTCGACTTGGGATCGGTCGTGCCGATCCCGGCACAATCAGCCCTGGTGGTAGCGCCCCGACAACTCGTGCACGGCTTCGATGAAGGCACCGGCATGGGCCGGATCCACCTCGGGGGTGATGCCGTGGCCGAGGTTGAAGACGTGGCCGCTGCCCTGGCCATAGCTTTCCAGGATGCGCCCCACCTCGGCGCGGATGGCCGCCGGCTTGGCGTAGAGCACGCTGGGGTCCATGTTGCCCTGCAGGGCGACCTTGCTGCCGACCCGCCGACGGGCTTCGCCGATGTCGCAGGTCCAGTCCAGGCCCAGGGCCTCGGCGCCGCTGTCGGCCAGGCTTTCCAGCCAGAGACCGCCATTCTTGGTGAAGAGGATCACCGGCACCCGGCGTCCTTCATGCTCGCGGATCAGCCCGGCGACGATCTTGCGCATATAGGCCAGGGAAAATTCCTGGTAGGCCGCGGCGGACAGGTTGCCTCCCCAGGTATCGAAGATCTGCACCGCCTGGGCGCCGGCGCGGATCTGGCCGTTGAGGTAGGCGGTGACCGCCTGGGCCAGCTTGTCCAGCAGCAGGTGCAGGGCCGCGGGGGTGTCGTAGAGCATGGCCTTGGCCTTGCGGAAATCCTTGCTGGAGCCGCCTTCGATCATGTAGGTGGCCAGGGTCCAGGGGCTGCCGGAAAAGCCGATCAGGGGTACCCGTCCGTCCAGCGCCGTGCGGATGGTACGCACGGCGTCCATGACGTAGCCCAGGTCGGATTCGGCATCGGGGATCGGCAGCGCCTCGATGTCGGCCGGGGTGTCGATCACCTTGCGAAAGCGCGGACCCTCGCCGGTCTCGAAGTAGAGGCCCTGCCCCATGGCGTCGGGGATGGTGAGGATGTCGGAAAAGAGGATGGCGGCATCCAGCGGATAGCGCTCCAGCGGCTGCAGGGTTACCTCGCAGGCGAACTGCGGGTTCTTGCACAGGCTCATGAAGTCCCCGGCACGGGCCCGGCTGGCGCGGTACTCGGGCAGGTAGCGCCCGGCCTGGCGCATCATCCACACCGGGGTGACATCCACCGGCTGCTTGAGCAGGGCACGCAGGAAACGGTCGTTCTTCAGGGCGGTCATGGCGACATCCGGCAGCAAAAGTGCCGGCATTGTCGCAAAGCGGCTGGCAAAAGGCACGGCGCCAGGGCGTGCCTTTTGTCTATCGCGGCGATCGGCTCACCAGCTCTTGTAGGGCAGGAACTTACCGTTGAGGACGATCTGCACCCGGTCACCCTTGGGATCGGCCACCCGCGAGATATCCATGCTGAAGTCGATGGCGCTCATGATGCCGTCGCCGAATTCCTCATGGATCAGGGCTTTGATGGTATCGCCGTAGACGTTGATCATCTCGTAGAAGCGATAGATCAGCGGATCGGTCGGCACGGCCTTGTCCCAGTGCTTGTGCGGGAAAGCTTGCAGCGCCAGGGACACCTCGTCCGGCAACTCCAGCACCTGGCACAGACGCTCCGCCACCGCCGGCGGCATGCTGTTCATGCCCAGGCAGGCGGAGGTGGTCCAGACCGGCGACATTTCCAGGCTGGCGGCGATCGCGGCCCAATTCAGGCCGAGACGCTGCTTGGCGGCCAGGATGGCGGAGGTCATTTCGGGCTTGTTCATGGCAGTACCTCGCAGGAAGGAGCCGGGTTCTCTGCAGGCCCTGTGCCAGGCCCGTCAGGCGCGTGAACTGGCAGCCCGGAGCGCTGGTGACACCCCGGACTGCACCAGAAAGCAGCCCCGCCGCTGAACGACGCCCAAGAAAAAAGCCGATCGGCTCGGCGCCGGTCGGCTTTTTCCCATCCGGGGCGGCTTAGACGCCCAGGTAGTCGAGGATACCCTCGGCGGCGTTGCGGCCTTCGAAGATGGCGGTCACCACCAGGTCGGAACCGCGCACCATGTCGCCACCGGCGAAGATCTTCGGGTTGCTGGTCTGGTGCTTGAACTCACCGAGACCGGGCGCCACCACGCGGCCCTGGCTGTCGAGGTCGATACCGAACTGCTCGAACCAGGGCGCCGGGCTGGGGCGGAAACCGAAGGCGATGACCACCGCCTCGGCCGGCAGGATCTCCTCGGAGCCGGGAATTGGCTCGGGGCTGCGACGGCCGCGGGCATCGGGCTCGCCGAGGCGGGTTTCCACCACCTTGACGCCTTCCACCTTGTCTTCGCCGATGATGGCGATGGGCTGGCGGTTGAAGAGGAACTTCACGCCCTCTTCCTTGGCGTTCTTCACGTCCTTGCGCGAGCCCGGCATGTTGGCGGCATCGCGGCGGTAGGCGCAGGTCACGCTCTTGGCGCCCTGGCGGATGGAGGTGCGGTTGCAGTCCATGGCGGTGTCGCCGCCACCCAGAACCACCACCCGCTTGCCCTTCATGTCGACGAAGTCGGCCGCATCCTTCTCGAAGCCGAGGTTGCGGTTGACGTTGGCCACCAGGAAATCCAGGGCATCGTGCACGCCAGGCAGGTCTTCGCCAGGGAAGCCGCCCTTCATGTAGGTGTAGGTGCCCATGCCGAGGAAGACCGCATCGAATTCCTCGAGCAGCTGTTCCATGGTCACGTCCTTGCCCACCTCGGTGTTGAGGCGGAATTCCACGCCCATGCCGCCGAAGACTTCGCGGCGGCGGCTGAGCACGGTCTTCTCCAGCTTGAACTCGGGGATACCGAAGGTCAGCAGGCCGCCGATCTCGGGGTGCTTGTCGAACACCACCGGGGTCACGCCGTTGCGTACCAGGATGTCGGCACAACCCAGGCCGGCCGGGCCGGCGCCGATCACGGCGACGCGCTTGCCGGTGGGCTTGACCTTGGACATGTCCGGGCGCCAGCCCATG
>CAUQPA010000217.1:0-6701 GCA_963519325.1 uncultured Pseudomonas sp.
GAGCATGCGGTCGGCTTCGTCCAGCACCATCACTTCGACCATGTCCAGGTGCACTTCGCCGCGCTGGTTGAAGTCCAGCAGGCGGCCGGGCGTCGCCACCAGGATGTCGCAGTAGCGGGCTTCGAGCTGCTTGAGTTGCTTGTCGAAGTCCATGCCGCCGACGAAGCTCATGACGTTCAGCCCGGTGTACTTGGCCAGGTCCAGGGCGTCGTTGGCGATCTGCACCACCAGTTCGCGGGTCGGGGCGATGATCAGCGCCCGCGGCTCGCCCATGTATCTTTCCTTGGGCGGCGGGGTGGTGAGCAGCTGGGTGATGGTGGAGATCAGGAAGGCCGCGGTCTTGCCGGTGCCGGTCTGGGCGCGGCCGATGGCGTCCTTGCCCTTGAGGGTGAAGCCCAGTACCTGCGCCTGGATCGGCGTGCAGTAGGGGAAGCCGAGGTCATGGATGCCGTGCATCAGGCGCGGATCCAGCTTGAAGTCGTGGAAGCGCGTCTTGCCTTCCTGGGGCTCGACCGCGAAATCTTCCAGCTTCCAGGTATCGACCGGCTTGGGTTTGCGCGGGCTGCGCTCGCGGCGCGGCTTGGCCGGCTTCTCGGCGGGGACGCGGTTGTCCTGGGCACGAGGTTCGTCGGGATTCCGCGGTTTGCGGGGTGCCCGCTCGACCTGAGGCTCGGCGGCGACCGGGGTGGGGGAGGAGGGGACTTCAGGTGCGACGCTGGGGGTCGCTTGGGGCGCAGGGGAGGGAGTCGGCTGCGCGACCTCCTGGTCCTTGCCCAGAAATTTTTTGAGTGCCTTGAGCACGGAGGGTCTCGATCATCGAAAGCGGAATGAGACCGCAGTGTAAAGCAACCTACGTGCCCGGCAACAACTACCTGCCGAACGCAGATGACATCGGATCAGCCGCTGATCCGATTTCGTCCGGCATCCTTGGCCTGATAGAGCGACTTGTCGGCACGCCCCACGAGTTCATCCAGGGAGTCGGCCTTGCGCATCTGCGCCAGGCCGATGGACACGGTGACGCCTGGCAGCTTGCCGCAGGGCGAATAGAAGTCCTTGACGTCGGCCAGACTCTGCCGGAGGCGCTCAGCGATGGAGATGGCCTCGTCGCGATCGATTTCCGGCAACAGGATGACGAATTCCTCACCCCCGTAGCGGGCCATGCTGTCCTTGGGGCGCAGCTGATCCCTCAGGGTGTTGGCCACCAGGCACAGGGCGTAGTCGCCGGCCAGGTGGCCGTGGGTGTCGTTGTAGCGCTTGAAGTGATCGACATCGAGCATCAGCAGGCTCAGCGGCTGCCGATTGAAGGCGCAGCGGGTGCTCTCCCGTTCGAACAGCTGCTCGAGGCGGCGGCGATTGAACAGGCCGGTCAGGGTATCGACGTTGGCGTTGCGTTCGGTGTCGACGATCAGCTGATTGCCGCGGCGCATCCGCTCGCAGAGGATGCCGAGCAGGTTGTGCATGGCCTTGGCGGAGCGCTCGATGAGTTCGAGTACCAGCTCGCGATGCAGGCAGAGCACCTGGGTGTCGGCCTCGGCGATGACGTGGGCGCTGGGTCTTTCGCTGTCCAGGAAGCTGATCTCGCCGGAGCATTCGCCCGGACCCAGCAGGTAGATAGGCGGATTGTCCGGGGAGGCCAGGTGGACCCGCAGGCGACCTTCCAGGATGAGGTACATGTAGTGGTTGGGCTGTGCGGGCGAGAGCAGACTTTCACCCGCGACCAGGCTACGAGTGGCCGAGCGGGCGATCAGGGCTTCCAGCAGATAGCTCTCCACGCCCTTGAACAGGCGCAGGTCCTGCAGGGAAGCGGCCGGCACTTCGGCCAGCCATACCGACAAGGGGGCAGCCATCAACGGATCACCCCAGGGGCTGAAAGGAAAACTCGGGCCATAGCTGCTCCATGCACATCACGACCTTCAGGCTTCCTAACGGACCGGCCGGGCCGGGCAAAGTTCGTTGGTTTCCCTTCGCTTCGGCTTCCTTTCGCCCCCGGATGACGGGAAGTGTCGACCGGTTTCCAAAAAATGCCCGGTGGCGGATGGCGCCCGCTAGCCTTGGCCGAGACGGGCCAGCAGCCAGGCCTGGATATCCTGGATTTGCCCCGGGATGACCTCGTGGCGCATGGGGTACTCGTGCCAGAGCGCTTCCACGCCGGTGGCGAGCAGGGCGTCGTAGGCCGCGCGCCCCAGTGCCAGGGGTACCACGTCGTCCTGGCTGCCGTGCAGGCACAAGGCCGGGGTGGCGCCGCCCTGATTGGTGTGGTCGTCGGTGAAGCTGGGGGCGTAGGTCGACAGGGCCATGACCCCGCCGAGCGTCGCGCAGGGCCTGTTGTAGGCGGTGTGCAGCACCACCGCGCCACCCTGGGAAAAGCCGGCCAGTACGATGCGTTCGGCCGTGATGCCCTGGGCCTGCTGGTCGGCGATGAGCGCCTGCACCGTTTCTGCGGATTCATCGAGCTGGGCGCGATCGATGGCGCGGGCCGGGTTCATCGCCAGGATGTCGTACCAGGACGGCATGGCCCAGCCGCCATTGATGGTGACCGGGCGGGTAGGGGCCTGCGGCAACACGAAGCGGGTGCGGGTCAGGGTGCGCTGTAGCAATTCGGCAACAGGTTCGAAGTCATGCTGGGTCGCGCCCAGGCCATGCAGCCAGATGACGCAGCTATCGGCGGTCGGCTGGGGCGATTCCAGCACAAGAGGTGAGGTTTCCATGGGGTTGCTCCAATTTGGTGCTGCTAAAAAAGGGGGTGGTAACAGATGGTGCACAGGGGGCGTGTCGCAATTTCGTAAGTTTACTGTCCGGGTTTTTGCTCGAAGTCACGGGATTGCAGGGTTTAAGCGAAGAGGCGGTCTGTCGCATTCAGTGGTCCGCAAATTGCCTCAACTAGCCTGCGGCCAGGTAGTGCACTAACAGGTAACACTGACTCACTGCTTCGTCACGCCTTCCAGTGCGGACGTCTCTTCCTCGACGACGGACGCAGGAGTCGGGCGGGCGGGTTACACGGCAATCAGGCGAGAGACATCGTGCTGCCGTGCGACTGGAACGTCATTCATAAACAAAGTGGAGCTTATCGATGAAGATGGTGAAGTCTACCCTGGCAATTCTGACCACCGCCGCTGCTCTGGGCCTGTCCGGCATGGCTCATGCGGGCGCTACCCTGGACGCGGTGAAGAACAAAGGTTTCGTGCAATGCGGCGTCAGCGATGGCCTGCCGGGCTTCTCCTATACCGACTCCAAGGGTGACTACAAGGGTATCGACGTGGACGTCTGCCGTGCGGTCGCCGCAGCGGTCTTCGGCGATGCCTCCAAGGTGCGCTTCACCCCTCTGACCGCTAAGGAGCGCTTCACCGCGCTGCAGTCCGGCGAGATCGACGTACTGTCGCGCAACACCACCTGGACCAGCTCCCGCGATGGCGGCATGGGCCTGATCTTCGCCGGCGTCACCTACTACGACGGCCAGGGCTTCCTGGTGAACAAGAAGCTGGGCGTGAAGAGCGCCAAGGAACTGGACGGCGCCACCGTGTGCATCCAGGCCGGCACCACCACCGAGCTGAACCTGGCCGACTACTTCCGTTCCAACGGCCTGAAGTTCACCCCCATCACCTACAGCACCTCGGACGAAAGCGCCAAGTCCATGGAAGCCGGTCGTTGCGACGTCCTGACCTCCGACCAGTCGCAGCTGTACGCCCAGCGCATCAAGCTGGCCAAGCCCGACGACTACGTGGTGCTGCCCGAAGTCATCTCCAAGGAACCCCTGGCCCCGGCCGTACGCCGTGGCGACGAAGACTGGCTGACCGTGGTCAAGTGGTCGCTGTTCGCCATGGTCAGCGCCGAAGAGCTGGGCCTGACCTCCGCCAACGTGGAAGCCCAGGCCAAGGACTCCAAGAACCCCGACGTCCGTCGCCTGCTGGGCACCGATGGCGAGTTCGGCAAGGACCTGAAGCTGCCTAAGGAATGGGCGCTGAACATCGTCAAGCAGGTCGGCAACTACGGCGAAGTGTTCGAGCGCAACGTCGGCATGGGTTCCGACCTGAAGATCAAGCGCGGCCTGAACGCCCTGTGGAACGCAGGCGGTCTGCAGTACTCCCCGCCGGTCCGTTGATTTCGGCGCTCTCGTCGCCGACACCTTTCGGATGTCTAGATTCTCGCCCTGCAGCGCTCGCCGCGCTGCGGGGCGAGAGTTTAATGAGGCCTATAGATGCAAAACGTTAGCAAAACCTCGCCGCCGGTTCGTGGGTCCCTGCTCACCGATCCCCAGGCGCGCTCCTGGCTGTTCCAGATCGTCGCCGTGGTCGCCGTGGTGGCCTTCGGCTGGTTCCTGTTCAACAACACCCAGACCAACCTGGCCCATCGGGGGATCACCTCCGGTTTCGGCTTCCTGAACAACTCCGCCGGCTTCGGCATTCCCCAGCACCTGATCCCCTATACCGAGGGCGACACCTATGGTCGGGTGTTCCTGGTCGGCCTGCTCAATACGCTGCTGGTCTCGGTGATCGGCATCGTTCTGGCCACCATCATCGGCTTCGCCGTGGGCGTGGCGCGCCTGTCGAGCAACTGGCTGCTGCGCAAGGTCGCCACGGTCTACATCGAGACGTTCCGCAACATCCCGCCGTTGCTGCTGATCTTCTTCGTCTATTTCGCCGTGCTGGCGCCCCTGCCGGGCCCGCGGCAGAGCCTGAGCCTGGCCGAAGCCTTCTTCATCAACAACCGCGGCCTGTACATGCCGGCGCCCATCGCCGACGTCGGCTTCGTGCCCGGCCTGATCGCGCTGCTGGTCGCCATCGTCGCCAGCGTGATCGTGGTGCGCTGGGCGCGCCAGCGGCGGCACGCCACCGGGGCGCGTTTCCCGGTGCTGTGGACGGTGCTGGCCCTGCTGATCGCGCTGCCGCTGCTGGCGGCCCTGGCCTTCGGCAAGCCGCTGCACTGGGAGCTGCCGGAACTGCAGGGCTTCAACCTGCGGGGCGGCTGGGTGATCATTCCCGAGCTGGTCTCCCTGGCGGTCGCCCTGTCGGTCTACACCGCCGCCTTCATCGGCGAGACGGTGCGCGGCGGCATCCAGGCGGTCAGCCACGGCCAGACCGAAGCGGCCAGCTCCCTGGGCCTGCGCCCGGGCCTGACCCTGCGGCTGGTGATCATTCCCCAGGCCCTGCGGGTGATCATTCCGCCGTTGACCAACCAGTACCTGAACCTGATGAAGAACTCCTCGCTCGGCGCGGCGGTGGGTTATCCGGAGATGGTGGCGCTGTTCGCCGGTACCACCCTCAACCAGACCGGCCAGGCCATCGAGACCATGGCCATCACCATGAGCGTCTACCTGGCCATCAGTATCAGCATCAGCATCCTGATGAACGGATACAACAAGCGCATCGCGCTGATCGAGCGTTAAGGAGCGCGTATGAGTAACCAGACCCATACCTTCAAACCAGACCTGCCGCCGCCGCCTTCCAGCGTCGGTGCCTGGGCCTGGATCCGCGGCAACCTGTTCTCCAGCGTCGGCAATACCATCCTGACGCTGCTCGGCCTCTACATCGTCTGGCTGATCATCCCGCCGGTGGTCAACTGGGCCTTCCTCAATGCCACCTGGAGCGGCACCACCCGGGCCGACTGCGCGCCGGGCGGCGCCTGCTGGGTGTTCATCAAGGAGCGTTTCGGCCAGTTCATGTATGGCTTCTACCCCGGTGACCAGCGCTGGCGGGTCGACCTGACCGTCGTGCTGGCCGTGGTCGGTGCCATTCCGCTGTTCCTCGACCGCTTCAAGCACAAGGCCCGCTACGGCCTGGCGCTGCTGGTGATCTATCCGCTGCTGGCCTTCTGGCTGCTGTACGGCGGTTTCGGCCTGCGCGTGGTGCCCAGCAGCGAGTGGGGCGGCCTGATGCTGACCGTGGTGATCGCCGCGGTGGGCATCGTCGGTGCCCTGCCGCTGGGTATCCTGCTGGCCCTGGGGCGGCGTTCCAAGCTGCCGGCGATCAAGGTCATCTGCGTGACCATGATCGAGTTCTGGCGCGGCATCCCGCTGATCACGGTGCTGTTCCTGTCGTCGGTGATGCTGCCGCTGTTCCTGCCCGATGGCATGAACCTCGACAAGCTGCTGCGCGCCATCGTCATGGTCATCGTCTTCGAGGCGGCCTACATCGCCGAGGTGGTCCGGGGTGGCATGCAGGCCATTCCCAAGGGCCAGTACGAGGCCGCGGCGGCCATGGGCCTGGGCTACTGGCGCACCATGGGCCTGGTGATCCTGCCCCAGGCGCTGAAGCTGGTGATCCCCGGCATCGTCAACACCTTCATCGCGCTGTTCAAGGATTCGAGCCTGGTGATCATCATCGGCCTGTTCGACCTGCTCAACAGCATCAAGCGCGCCACGTCCGACCCGGCCTGGCTGGGTATGTCCACGGAAGGCTACGTGTTCGCCGCGCTGGTCTACTGGATTTTCTGTTTCGCCATGTCCAGCTACTCCGCCCGTCTGGAGCGCAAGCTGAACACCGGCCACAAGCGTTAGGAGTCATCAGATGAACGTAAGCAACAAGCAGCCGGTCGACAGCAGCAAGGTCATGATCCAGCTCAAGGACGTGAACAAGTGGTACGGCCAGTTCCACGTGCTCAAGGACATCAACCTGACCGTGACCCAGGGCGAGCGCATCGTGCTGTGCGGCCCGTCCGGCTCGGGCAAGTCCACCACCATCCGTTGCCTCAACCGCCTGGAAGAA
>CAUQPA010000218.1:0-6692 GCA_963519325.1 uncultured Pseudomonas sp.
GCCCTAGTCATGCCGGCGGATGCGGAGAGAAGGCCCCAGGGTGGCAATGGACGAAGCACTGCGAGCAGGTGCTGGCAGCCTCTCCGTTCATGCGGGTGGTGACGGGCAGCCGCCTCACTCACCGCGGAAACCCTGCTGACGCTGAAAGGAGCGTGCCCACTCGAGCAGGGCGTTCTCCTCGTCGGTGCGATCATCCACACCACACTCTTCGAGTGCCAGGATGATGTTGCTCATGAAGCCGCGGTCAGCACGCGCGCGATCCATGATCTTGGTCGCGCTCATCCCTTCGGCCAGCTTCAGTCGCTTGTCCAGCTCTTCATCATTGATGCTCATGGCACCCGTACTCCAGTCGCGCCGCCGACCCAAAGATAGCGTAACGCCATCATCGGCGACGTCTTTTATCGTCGCATCCGTTATCGTATGAGATGTCGATATCATTACCCGAGCGGTGCAGAGCACAGCGCGTCGCCTTCTAGCGCCGTTGCGCAACTGCAGACGGGCGCAGCTCATTCCAGGACCTACACAGGGCGCACCTCGAGTCGCCTGCCTTGCTACAGCTCCTCCCCCTGCCCTTCCTCCCCCCTGGAAGCATCGTAAGCCCGCTGGGCCTCTTCCATCGCAGGGCCATTCACCAAAGACCAGCCGTAGAGGGCCGCAAAGGGCTCGCGGAGCGAGCAACCCAGCGCGGTGATGCTGTACTCGACGCCGATCGGCTGCGTCGGCAGAACCTTGCGAATGATCAGGCCATTACGCTCCAGCCGCTTCAAGGCATCGGACAGCGATTTGTGAGTGATGCCATCGAGGCGGCGTTTGAGGTCATTGAACCGCGCCGGCTGCGTGCACAGAACACTCAGTATCAGGACCGTCCACTTGTTGGCGATATGTTCAAGGATAGGCCTGGTCGCGGTGACATCGAGCGGCAGTTCGAGCACGTCTTTGCCCATGGGTATCCACCTGTATATCTAGGCACCAGCAAGTGCGTTCTTGTGATTAGATATAGGAATGATACCGTCGCTCCTAGTCAACCACATCACTCTTGTGAGGACTTATGAGCACTCTTCTAGGAAAAATCGCGGTTGTCATCGGCGGAAATGGTGGCATTGGCGGCGCCATCGCCCAACGCTTCGCCATGGAAGGCGCTACCGTCTATGCGACCAGTCGGCATGCCCAGGCGAGCGACGTCGCGGTTGGCGCCGGTAGGCTCCGGGAGCGTTGCGTCAATGCAGCCGATGTAGCGGCCCTCACCGCCTTCTTCGAGACGGTGCACCAAGAAGTAGGACGAGTAGACATCCTCGCCCTCAACGCCGGCATCTCGGAATTCGCGACGCTCGACTCGATCAGTGAAGATCACTTCGATCGCACCTTCGACCTCAACGTACGCGCCCTGCTGTTCGCCGCCAAAGCCGCAACCGCGATCATGCCGGATGGGGGCGCCATCGTATTGGTGGGCTCGATCGCCGCGGCGATCGGCACCCAAGGCTATGGCGTCTATGGCGCGACCAAGGCCGCCGTACGCTCCTTCGCGCGAACCTGGGCCAATGAACTGGCACCACGAAACATCCGCGTCAACGTCGTCGCGCCCGGGCCCACAGACACGGCCATGATGGCAGCGGCATCCACTGACATCCGAGCGACGCTGACGAAGCTGATCCCACTCGGCCGGATGGCTCGCACCGATGAAGTGGCCTCGGCCGCGCTATTCCTGGTGAGCGACCAGAGCAGCTTCATTACCGGTGCCGAACTGCCGGTCGACGGTGGTATGGCGCAGGTATGAGTAGCCCTCAGTAACCGTCACCGGCGCCGACGCAGCGCGGACCCTGGCCGAATTCGCAGGTCCTCTTGCTGCGGTCAGGGTTCGTTCCTGCGGCTTCTTCCCTCCATCGCGCACGTCGCTGGTCGATAGGCCGACCGCGGGACGAGGACGAGGCTGCGCTCGCCCGGGACTCGTTCGGGAACCTGGCGCAGGATCAGCAAGGCAGTGAGCAATCCCAACCCGCCGATGCTCTCGAACAACAGTTTTAGGCCCAGTGAAGACCGGCTTTCGCGATCGCCGCCACCTGCGTGAGATGTTCATCCGGGGCTTCAGCCTCCCCCTCCGATGATCCGTCGCGACGCTCGCCGCCTGGCCTGAACAGGTATGGCCGCCGCAAGCCCCGTGACGTGATGTGACGTGACGTGACGACAGCTTCCATTACGCATTTGTCATCCGCGGGTCAGCCTGCAGTCCCCCCTGCCCTCCTACAGTGGCCCGGTCAGCAACACGCTGCCCACTCAAGAGGACTTACCATGAAAGCGCTCATCTTCGGGATCTTCGGCCTATTCGTTAGCGGCTCGGCAATGGCAGATACCACCAGTGCCACCCCCATCCACGACAAGCCGAGCTTTTTCGTCCACCTCGACATCGACAAGGTCATCAGCCAGACCGACCTGGCTTCGCGCTGCGGTATCGTCCCGGCTCATCTCGATTACCTGGATCACGCCGGCCAGGAGCACGTGATGGACTATCTCGTGTATGGCACTGGCTGCTACAACGAGAATTGAGCCTCTGGTTAGGCACTTTACTGGCAAAGGTGATACCTGCACGGAGCCCATCCGTTGCAGGTGTGATCACTCGTGGAAACCCTCCACCGAAGCCACCCACTGCCCATCCCATACTGCGCCACGCTCGACCCACAGCTTCCAGCGGCCCTTGCCAGGCGACTAATTTTCTTTTGACTCGGCGTGTTGCATCAGTCTTTGCAGGAGCGCGGTCAGGGTTTGCCGCTCGGAGTCGCTGAAGATCACACAGGCAGCATCGTCGACCTGCCGAAGCGCGTCCCGGCCCGGTTCCAGTCGGAGCTTGGCTTGCGCGGTTAGCGAAATGAGACTCGTGCGTCCGTCGGTCTTTGACGGCGCGCGCTGTACCAGCCCATCGCGCTCCATTCGCGCGAGCAACTGCGCCATGCTGGGCTGCGCCACCCCCGCCCGCTCCGCCAGCTCTCTCTGCGTCAGGCTCCCCCCATCCTTCAATGAGACGAGGACCGGCAGCTGCGCAGCAGTCAGCCCCACCGCCCCCAACTGTTCGTCGGCCTGCTGGGTAAGCAGCCGTGCGAGGCGATTGATCAACAGACTCGGCATTTCATGGGGCTGCCATGGAAGCGCATCGGACTCGCGGATTGACATCTAATAGGTACCTATTTACTTTATATAGGAGCCTATTAATATAGCAGGAACGCCGTTATGTCGAAGCGCCCTTCAGTTGCGATCATTGGTGCTGGTCCCGCTGGACTGACGGCTGCCAACATCCTGCATCGACATGGATGGCGTTTCGATGTCTACGAATCCGACGCCACGCCGACAGCCCGTGACCAGGGTGGCAGCCTGGACCTGCATCCTGAGGACGGCCAGGTCGCCCTGGAGCGCGCTGGTCTGCTGGAACACTTTCTCGCCGTCGCCCGTCACGAAGACCAGGAGCAACGTATCCGTGACTTCGCCACGGGGGCCCTGCTGCGGGAGGAGATTCCGCCGGCGGGCACCGCGAACCGTCCGGAAATTGATCGTCAGGTGCTGCGCGACTTGATGCTGGCACCGCTGGATCCAGGCTCGATCCACTGGGGTGTCCGGGTGGAGGACGTGACAGCCCAACCCGATGGTCGATACCTGCTGAAGACGGCGAACAACACCCTGGGTCCATACGATCTGGTGATCGGCGCGGATGGGGCATGGTCGAAAAGCCGAGCGAAGCTGACCGATTCCAAGCCGGTCTATAGCGGGATCACCTTCGTCGAAGCTTGGCTCACCGACGTCGACGTGCGGCATCCCGATCTCGCGGCCTTGGTCGGTCACGGTACCCTGTTCGCGTTACACGACGGTGCCGGCCTGATTGCTCAGCGCAATGGCAATGCCACTATTCGCGTGTATGCCGCGTTCAAGACGACGCCCGAGGAATCTGATCGTCCGGACAAGATGTTGGCGAAGATGACCAAGGATCGACTCCTAGCCCGCTTCCCTGGCTGGTCGCCAACTCTTCTAGACCTGATCATCCGCAGCGACCTTATCGCGGCCGTGCGCCCTATCGCCTCGATGCCCGCCCCACTCGGTTGGGCGCACCGCCCCGGATTGACATTAGTAGGGGATGCCGCACACCTGATGCCGCCGCTCGGCGTCGGCGTCAATCTCGCGATGCTGGATGCGGCGGATCTCGCCGTGGCCCTCGTCGAGCAAGGCGATTGGCGAGCTGCGCAACAGCAGTACGAGAAGGTGATGCTGAAGCGCTCTAGCCCGATATTGGAGACGATCACCTCGTCATTCAACGCCTGGTTCGGTGACGAGGCAACGAGCACTCTCTTGGAGAGCGTAGACTCCGCTCGGGTCGAGACTGCTTCTGACCACGCGCTACAGCCATAGAAAGTGCCAGCGAGCTCCAAGGCGACCGTTGCACAACCCCACCCCAACAAAAGCTATACAATTCGGTGCCCTTTCCGAGCTGTTGAGATTCATGCGCCTTTTGCTTTCGCTGTTCCTGACCTCCCTGCTGGCCATCTCCGCTCAGGCGGCAGCGCCCGATACCTTCGGTGAAGCCAAGGTAATCGCCAGACAAAAAGTCTATTTCGACCAGAATACGAGTACCCAGGGCGACCTGTACTGCGGCTGCCAGTGGCAGTGGGTCGGCAAGTCTGGAGGACGGGTCGATGCCGCTTCCTGTGGCTATCAGGCCCGCAAGCAGGAGTCTCGCGGCGAACGTACCGAGTGGGAGCACATAGTACCGGCCTGGACCTTTGGCCATCAGCGCCAGTGCTGGCAGAACGGCGGGCGTGAGCATTGCGTGGCCGATGATCCGGTGTTCCGCGCGATGGAGGCCGATCTGTTCAACCTCTACCCCGCCGTCGGCGAAGTGAACGGCGACCGTGCGAACTTCAACTATGGGATGGCCCAGGGTGTGCAACGGCAGTACGGTCAGTGCGCGACCAAGATAGACTTCCAGGACCGCGCCGCCGAGCCACGCGACGACGTCAAAGGACTGGTCGCCCGCGTCACCTTCTACATGTTCGATAGATACGCCTTAAACATGTCGCGCCAGCAACAACAACTGCTCATGGCGTGGGATCAACAGCACCCGGTGACCGCCTGGGAACGCGAACGTGATCAGCGAATCGCGTCGATCATGGGCCATGGCAATCCCTTCGTTTCCGGTGCGCGCCATTGGACGGTGGGTTACCAACCCGTTGGCGATGGCGTCGTAAGTCTTCTGCCCACTAAAGCACCGGCGCCCCGTGAACCAGCGAAGTCGGATAGCTCCGCGCAGGCGACCCAGGGCGCGGTCATCGGCAACCGGAACAGCCATGTCTATCATCTGCCTGAGGGCTGCCCGGGCTACCACCAGGTATCAACCAAGAACCAGGTTGCCTTCGCCTCGGAAGGTGAAGCTAAGGCTGCGGGATTCACCAAGGCAGGCAATTGCTCGCGCTAAGGTCGCTGCTCCCTTCGTAAGCTTCAGCCTGGTCGCCAAGCGCCGCCAACGCGTCCAGCGAGTAGTGGAGGTTGACGTTCAGAACCGGGCGATCAGGACGACACCGGCAATCATGAACACCGCGCCCAGCAGACGCCATCCATTCATCCCGTGCTGCTCCATGGCGAACAGGCCGAAATGATCAATCACCAGGCTGGCGATGAGGTTGGCGGTGATGGTGACTCCATTCACCGGCGCCGCGCCGAGACGCTGGATAAAGATCAGTCCTGCGAACACCGCGACGGCACCGGCGATACCGCCGAGCGGCGCCCACCAGGGCATGTCGCCAATCTGGCTGACCGACGGCAGGGGCTTGGGCATGCAGATCAGCAGACCAACAGCTACGAAGGTAACCATTACGAAGGATACGGAGGTAGCCAGCCAGGGATTGACCAGCGCCTTGTTGAGAGAGCCATTCATGGCCGCGCCGGCGGCCTGCAAGAACCCAGCAACGACGATGAGAATGTAAGCCCAGTTCGCGGTATTCATAGGAGTCGTCTCGGAGCGGATCGTGGGGGAAGGCGCAGGGCCGTATCACCGACCAAGCGAAGCCAGAGTTACGACTGGAGGCTGGGTCCATAAGTGCCACGGAGACGTCACGAAAGGCTCTGGTCCGGGACCTGTGCGCTGGCACGAGACGCCTGAACCGTCCAATCTCCCTGCTAAAACTGACCAAGGCCGCTCGTCGCAACAAGCCAAGGCGCCACGGTCTGGCGCGAGGATAGTGGCGGTAACGAAGTCTGCGCCCGAGTTTCGAGCAAAACGGCCAGAGGGATCAGCCTCGAGGCCTGGGTCAGGCTCGATCATACTGTCGGGTAAACCTGCCGACCGTTGAAGCCATGGTCAGCGGGCTCAGCCATCACATGATGACTCCGCGCCTAGGCGCCACCCTGCCGTGCATGGCGCCGGCATCACCGTTGCGATCATGCCAGGTATGGATCCGCAAACTATCGAGGCAGTGGCCGGGCGGAGCCGCTAGCGCTGTTGCTGCCCCCACGGACGGCTACGGGCTTGGTCGTCCATCGAAATCCCGCAGATGATTTCCTACTGCCCCGCTCGCGTAAGGACGGCGCCGGTAGGTCCACACCCCTGCGCAGTTTCATCTTCTAACCCTCGGACGCCGCCGCTGGACGCTCGAACCGGCGCCGTGCCTCGGACAGCATCGATAGGCTGAGCTTGCGGACCTCGATCTTGCTCTGCTCGA
>CAUQPA010000219.1:0-6672 GCA_963519325.1 uncultured Pseudomonas sp.
CTTCGTCAACCAGAAGTGGGTCGCCGCCAATCCGATCCCGCCGGACAAGTCGCGCTGGGGTTCCTTCATGGCCCTGGGCGAGAAGTCGCTCAACGACCAGCACGCCATCCTGCAGCGGGCCGCCCGCGAGGCGGATCGCGCGGCCCAGGGTTCGGTGGAGCAAAAGATCGGCTGGCTCTATCGCTCGGGGATGGACGAGGCCGCCATCGAGCGCGCCGGCTACCAGCCGATCCAGCCGCAGCTGGCCGCCATCGACCAGCTGCGTACCACCGCCGACCTGGTGACCTACCTGCAACGCAGCTTCGCCCGCGGCGACATGCAGGTGTTCTCCTTCGGCTCCGGCGCCGACTACCAGAACGCCAAGCAGCAGATCGCCTACGCCTTCCAGAGCGGCCTCGGCCTGCCGACGCCCGACTACTACACCGAGGCCGACTACGCCAAGCTGCGCCAGGCCTATCTCGGCCACATCGCCCGTTTGCTGGCTCTGACCGGGGTACCCAAGGCCCAGGCCGCCGCCCAGGCCGAGCTGGTGCTGGCCTTGGAAAGCCGGCTCGCCCGTGCCTCGGTCAAGCCGGTGGACCTGCGCAACCCGGACAACCAGTACCACTACCTGAGCTTCGCCGAGGCGAACAAGGTGACGCCGCACTTCGACTGGCAGGCCTTCTTCGCCAGCCAGGGCGTGACCGGACAGCAGGGTTTCTCCCTGTCCCAGCCAGGCTTCTTCGCCGAATTCGACCGGATGCTGGCCGATACCCCCATCGAGCAATGGCAGGCCTATCTGCGCGCCCATGTGATCGACGATGCCGCCCCGCTACTGTCCAAGGCCTTCCAGGAGGAGAGCTTCGCCTTCAACCAGAAGACCCTGAGCGGCCAGCAGCAGCAGAGCGAACGCTGGAAACGGGTGCTGCGGGCGGTCAATGGCGCCATGGGCGAAGGCCTCGGCCAACTCTATGTGCAGGAGCATTTCTCGCCCCAGGCCAAGGCCCGTGCCCAGGAGCTGGTGGACAACGTGATGCTGGCTCTCAGGGCACGCATCGAGCAGCTCGACTGGATGAGCCCGGAAACCAAGCAGAAGGCGCTGGCCAAGTGGGACAGCTTCCTGCCCAAGATCGGCTATCCCGAGCGCTGGCGCGACTGGCGCGGCCTGACCCTGCAGCCCCACGGCTTCTACGCCAACCTGGAGGCGGCTTCGCGCTTCAACTACCGCCATGACCTGGACAAGATCGGCAAGCCCACCGACCGCCAGGAATGGGGCATGCTGCCGCAGACGGTGAATGCCTACTACAGCTCCACCGACAACACCATCAACTTCCCCGCCGCCATCCTGCAGCCACCCTTCTTCTACGCGGACGGCGACGACGCCATCAACTACGGCGGCATCGGCGCGGTGATCGGCCACGAGGCCAGCCATGGCTTCGATGACCAGGGCAGCAAGTTCGATGGCGCCGGCAACCAGGTGGACTGGTGGACCCCCGATGATCGGAAGGCCTTCGAGGCGCGCACCGGCAAGCTGGTGGAGCAGTTCGACGGTTACCAGCCGCTGCCCGATCATCCGGAGCTGCACGTCAACGGCAAGCTGACCCTGGGCGAGAACATCGGCGACCTCGGTGGCATCAACGCCGCCTACGATGCCCTGCAACTGGCCCTGGCGAAGAAGCCGGAAGAAGCTGCCCGGAAGATCGACGGCTATACCCAGGACCAGCGCTTCTTCCTCAACTGGGCCCGGGTCTGGCGGGGCTCGATCCGCGAAGAGCAGGCACGCCTGTTCCTCAACACCGATCCCCATGCGCCCATGAGATTCCGTGCCATTGGCGCGCCGTCCAACATGCCGGCCTTCGCCCGCGCCTTCAGCTGCAAGGCTGGCGACGCCATGGTCCGGCCCGCGCAGCAGCGCGTGGAAATCTGGTGACGGCAGGGAGGCGCCCGGGCGCCGGGTATCGCTTTTGCATTGCCTGGGCATCCCTCTGCCCGGCGCCTCACCCATGTCCCTAGAACTCGTCACCGCCGAAGCCACCGCGACCGGCCCGCGCAAGGAAAACCAGGATGCCTTGCGCAGCGTCCAGCCGAGCGCGGCCCTGGCGGCGACCAAGGGGCACCTGTTCGCCCTGGCCGATGGCGTCAGCGGCTGTCCGGATGGCGGACTGGCCGCCCGCGCCACCCTGCAGGCCCTGGCCCTGGACTACTACGCCACCCCGGAGACCTGGCCGGTGGCCCAGGCGCTGGAGCGGCTACTGCTGGCGCAGAATCGCTGGCTGCAGGCGGCCGGCAATGGCCAGCCGCTGCTCACCACCCTGACCGCCCTGGTGATCCGCGGGCGCCGCTACACCCTGGCCCATGTCGGCGATTGTCGCGCCTATCGCTGGCATGGCGGCACCCTGACCTGTCTCACCGTCGATCACGTCTGGCAACAGGCCGGGATGCAGCATGTGCTGACCCGCGCCCTGGGGCTGGAGACTCATCTGGTGGTGGACTTTCGCGAAGGCGAGCTGGAGGCCGGCGAGACCCTGGTGTTGGTGAGCGATGGCGTCTGGGCCGCGCTGGGCGAGGACAGCATGAGGCGCATCCTCACCGACGGCGGGCCGGACCTGGACGCCACCGCCCAGGCCCTGGTGGCTGGCGCCCTGCACGCCGGCGGCCAGGACAACGCCAGCGCCCTGCTGGTGAAGGTCGACCGCCTGCCCGAGGTGTCCCTGGCCGACACCCTGGCCAGCGCCGATACCTGGCCGCCGCTGCCAGCGCTCAAGCCGGGCCAGGCCTTCGAAGGCTGGACCGTGGTCGAGCGGCTGGCCGAGTCGCGGCAATCGCTGCTCTACCGGGTGCAGGACGAGAGCGGTCGCCCCTGGCTGCTGAAGACCCTGCCCGCGGCCCTGCAGTACGACACCCTGGCCGGGCACGCGCTGCTGATGGAGGAGTGGTTCCTGCGCCGCGTCGCCGGGCGCGCCTTCGTCGAGGTGCATCCGCTACCGCGCCGCGCGCACCTCTATTTCGTCCAGCGGGAATATCCCGGGCGCACCCTGGCGCAACAGCTGCACAGCGATGGGCCGCTGGCGCTGGCCGATTGGCTGGACGTCGCCTCCCGCCTGCTGCGCGCCCTGGGCCAGCTGCATAGGCGCAATATCCTGCACCGGGATATCAAGCCGGATAACCTGCATCGCGGTACCGATGGCGAATTACGCCTGCTGGACTTCGGCCTGGCCTACTGCCCGCAGCTGTCCCAGGACCTGCAGGATGCCCCGGGCACTCCGAGCTACCGGGCGCCCGAATCCTTCGACGGCATCGCCCCGAGCCCGGCCCAGGACCTCTATGCCGCCGGGGTGACGCTCTATGAGCTGCTCACCGGCCACTACCCCTATGGCGAGATCGAGCCCTTCCAGCGACCCCGCTTCGGCAGTCCCGCCAGTGTGCTGCGGCGGCGCCCCGATGTACCGACCTGGCTGGACGACTGGCTGCAGCGCGCGGTAGCGGTCACCCCCGAGGAGCGCTTCGAGACCGCCGAGGAGGCGCTGCTGCTGCTCGAGCAGGGCGAGCGCCAACCCCTCGCACGGCCGCTGCCGCTGCTGCAGCGCGATCCCCTGCGCACCTGGCAGACCGTGGCGCTGTTGTCCCTGGCGCTGAACCTGGCGGTCATCCTGTTCTGGCTCTACCGCCACTGAGGCCGGCGCAGTCTGGAGCAGCTTTTGCAGGCCATTGGCCAGCGCCCCATTCGAGCCCTCGCCATGCCCGACCGCCAGATGCCCCCTGCCCTGCGTTTCATGCTGGCGGCCCGTCGCTGCGAATTGCAGCAACTGGAAGGCCTCGCCCTGACCTGCGAACTGGTGGAAGGCGCCAGCGCCCTGGTGCATGACCTGCAGCGCGAACGCGGCTTCAGCAATATCCTGCTGGGCACCGGCAACGACCGTTACCGCACCGCCCTGGAGCAGCACTCCAGCAACGCTCGCGCCAGCGAGGCGAGTCTGCGCGGCCGGCTGGAGGCCCTCGACGCCAGCGGCGCCCAGGACCGACCCCGCCTGCTCAACCGCATCGCCTGCGTCCTGCACCTGCTCGACGGCCTGCCGAGCCTGAGACGCGGCATCCTCGAGCGGAGGGTGGAGCTGCAGGCGGCCTCCGCCGCCTTTTCCCACCTGATCGGGGCGCTGCTGGCGGTCATCTTCGAGGCCGCCGACACGGCCAGCGATCCCGGCCTGACGCGCGCCCTGGTGGCGTTGTTCAACTTCATGCAGGGCAAGGAGCTGGCCGGGCTGGCCCGGGCGACCGGCGTGGCCGGCTTCGCCCAGGGCCATTTCGATGCCACCCTGCTGGCCCGGCTCGATGAGCTGGACAGCGGCCAGTCGCGTTGTTTCGCCGGCTTCCTCGATCATGCCGATCCGACGGCACTGGCGCACTGGGCCGAGATGCAGCGTTGTCCGTCGCGCCTGCAGATCGAGCGCCTGCGCGAGGTCGCCCGCCGCACCTCGGCTCATGCCCGGGTAGAGCCGGCGCTCGCCGAGCTGTGGTTCGAGCTCAACACCTGTCGTCTCGACGCCATGCAGACCCTGGCCCAGCACTTGGTGGCGGAATTGCGCGCGCGCTGCACGGCGAGCATCGGGACCGCCCAGGCCGACCTGGACAGTCATCGCAAACTGTCGCGGCGCCTCGCCGAGCTGGAACGCGATCCCGGCCAGCCCTTGCTGTTCAGCCTGGCGACCCAGCCGATCGGCGATGCCCGGCCGAGCGACTCGCCCCCCGGCATCCTCGACCTGCTCCAGGCCCAGACCCGGCGCCTGCACGAGGTCGAGGCGGAACTGCAGGAAACCCGGCGCTCCCTGGCCGAGCGCAAGCTGCTGGAACGCGCCAAGCAGCGCCTCATGCAGCAACTGGCGCTGCCCGAGGCCGAAGCCCACCAGCATCTGCAGCAGCTGGCGATGCACAGCGGCCTACCGCTGCCGGAAGTGGTGCGGCAGGTATTGGCGCAACCTCGTTAGGTCCTGTGCGAAAAATGCCTGCGCTCGGTGATGCTTCGTTGAAAATCAGCTCGGAATGCTCATTTACCACTCGTAAACTCCGCTTCCTCGCTAATTTTCGCCGCGCCTGACCTTCGCTCGACGATTTTTCGTACAGAACCTAGTACGCCCCCCGTGCGCCCGGACGGCGCACAGCGCGCACGATTCGCCCCGCGGCTGTGCGCCAGCAGGCCCTGAAAAGCCGTCAAAGACGCTGTTTGGCGCTTGGCACGCTCCCTGCAACGGCCCTGGCGAGCGATGTTTCGCTCCCACAGAACACCCCGGACGACGGCGTCCACCCTCGCAGCCACGGCTGCCGAGTGTGGACGCCGTTTTTTTGTGCCCGAGAAAAAGGATAGGACGATGGACGACAGCTCCCGTAACGATGACCAGCCCGGTCGCGGACTCCCCCGCCGCAGTTTCCTCAAGCAGTCGCTCGGCGTACTCGGTGCCGGTGCCGCCCTGGGTCTGCTGCCGCCCGGGCTGAGGTCCGCCGCCTGGGCGGCCGGCAGCGACGCCGTGGAGACCCCCAAGGCCAAGCTCGGCTTCATCGCCCTCACCGATGCCGCGCCGCTGTTCGTGGCCGACGAGCTGGGGCTGTTCGCCAAGCACGGCATGACCGAGGTGGAGGTGCTCAAGCAATCCTCCTGGGGCACCACCCGCGACAACCTGGTATTGGGCTCGGCGGCCAACGGCATCGACGGGGCGCACATCCTCACGCCCATGGTCTATCACCTGGCCACCGGCAAGATCACGCCCAACAACCAGCCCCTGCCGATGGCGCTGCTGGCGCGGCTGAATCTCGACGGCCAGGGCATCTCCCTGTCCAACGACTACCTGGAGCAGAAGGTCGGCCTCGATGCCAGCGGCTTCAAGGCCGCCCTCGCCAGTCGCCAGGCCAGCGGCAAGAAGACCTCCGCCGCGGTGACCTTTCCCGGCGGCACCCACGATCTCTGGATGAGGTACTGGCTGGCAGCCAACGGCATCGATCCGAACAAGGACATCGCCACGCTGGTGGTTCCGCCACCGCAGATGGTCGCCAACATGAAGGTCGGCAACATGGACACCTTCTGCGTCGGCGAGCCCTGGCACGCCCAGCTGATCGCGCAGAAGATCGGCTACAGCGCCCTGACGACGGGCGAGCTCTGGAACAACCATCCGGAAAAAGCCCTGGCCCTGCGCGCGGACTACGTCCAGGCCAACCCCAAGGCAACCCTGGCGCTGCTCAAGGCGGTGCTGGAAGCCCAGCAGTTCTGCGAGGCGGCGGCCAACAAGGCCAAGGTCGCCGAGATCTGCGCCAAGCGCCGCTGGATCGGTGCGGCGGCCGAGGATGTGGTCGGCCGCCTGCAGGGCACCTTCGACTACGGCAATGGGCGGGTGGTGCAGAACAGCCCGCACCTGATGAAGTTCTGGAGCGAACACGCCTCCTACCCCTACCAGAGCCACGACCTCTGGTTCCTCACCGAGAACCAGCGCTGGGGCTACCTGCCCGGCGACCTGGATGCCCAGGGCCTGATCGCCCAGGTGAACCGGTCCGACCTCTGGCGCGAAGCCGCAGCCGCCATCGGCGTACCGGCCGCCGACATCCCCACCGCCAATTCGCGCGGCAAGGAAACCTTCTTCGACGGCAAGGTGTTCGACCCCGCCGATCCCAAGGCCTACCTCGCCAGCCTGACGCTCAAGGCCTGACGCC
>CAUQPA010000220.1:0-6630 GCA_963519325.1 uncultured Pseudomonas sp.
GGTGTTCGACGCGGCCGGCGCGCCCTATTTCGCCGAACCCGCCGGCGCCGCGCTGCCGGCGGTCGACCGCGAGCGCCAAGGCGACGGCAGCTGGGCCTGGGAGCAGGATCACCACCGCTACAAGGCGATCAGCGCGCCGCTGATCCTGGCGCCGGGCCAGCCCGCGCTGACCGTCTGGCTGCTGCTGGACGTCACCACCCATGCGCACTTCTTCACCGTGTTGCAGCGCTGGTTCTGGATCGTGCTGGGCGCCAGCACCCTGCTCAGCGCCGCGCTGGGTTGGCTGGTCGCCCGCAACGGCCTCGAGCCGGTCAGGGCGGTCACCCAGACCGCCGCCTCCATCTCGGCAGGCTCGCTCAAACGCCAGATCCCCCTCGAACCCGTACCCGACGAATTGCGCGAGTTGATCATGGCGTTCAACGCCATGCTCGGCCGCCTGGACGATGCCTTCGGGCGCCTGTCCAACTTCTCGGCCGACATCGCCCACGAATTGCGGACGCCGATCAGTAACCTGCGGACCCATACCGAGGTAGTGCTGGCGCTCAAGCGCGCGCCCGAGGTCTACGAAGAGAATCTGCAGTCCAACCTGGAGGAGCTGAATCGGCTGTCGACCCTCATCGACCGCCTGTTGCTGCTGGCCAAGGCCGACTATGGCCTGATCGCCCTCGACCGCCAGCCCCTGGAACTGCAGCCCCTGGTGCAGAAGCTCTTCGACTACTATGAACTGCTCGCCGAGGACCAGGGCATCGAGCTGCATTTGACGGGCAACGGCCGGGTGCTTGGCGACAGCCTCATGATCCAGCAGGTGGTCGCCAACCTGCTGTCCAATGCGCTGCGCCATACCCCGGGCGGCGGGCGGATCTTCGTCAGCCTGACGGAGCGGGCGCAGGAGGTGGAGCTGGTGGTGGAAAACCCGGGGCGGACCATAGCGCCGGAACACCTCGAGCAGCTCTTCGATCGCTTCTACCGCGCCGATCCGGCGCGCCGGGAAGGCCAGGCCAACGCCGGGCTGGGCCTGGCCATCGCCCGCTCGCTGATGGACGCCCACGGTGGCCGCATCCACTGTACCTCCGCAGCAGGCCGCACCCGCTTCTGCCTGATCTTTCCCCGCCTGGCGCGGCGTCCTGCCGCCTCCTGAGCGGTAGCGCTAGACGCTTTCCCGGCTCACCAGCTCGAAGCCCAGATCCACCGCGGTCGGCTGGCTGCGGCCATCGAGCAGCCCCAGCAGCAGGGTCGCCGCCTGGCGCCCTACCGCGGCTCGTGGCGTCTGGATGGAGGACAGCCGCGGCACCGTATGCGCCGAGCCGGGCAGGTCGTTGAAGCCGATCACCGACAGCCGTTCGGGAATGGCGATGCCCAGGCGCTGGGCCTCGAAAAGGGCGCCCTGGGCAAGGTCGTCGTTGCAGAAGAACAGGCCGTCGACATCGGGCCGCCGCGCCAGCAGCTCGCGAAATTGCCGGGCGCCCAGCCCCACGGACGAGGGCTGGGCATCCAGCACGTCCAGGCTCGGGTCGTAGCAGCCCGCTTCGCGCAGTACCTCGCGAAAGCCCTCGCCCCGCGCCAGCGCCCGGGGATCGAGCTGGGCGGCGACATAGCCCAGTCGCCTACGGCCCGCGGCCAGCAGGTGGCGCGCCGCCGCCGCCCCGGCCGCGTGCTGGGAAAAGCCGACGCTCGGTAGCTTGCCGGCCGGATCCAGCTCCATCATGTGCACCCGCGGCACGCCACTGGCCGCCAGCAGCTGGCGGGCGGTGTCGGTACGGTCGAAGCCGGTCAGCAACAGGCCCCGGGGCTGGTAGGCCAGGTAGTTGCGGATCAGCTTCTCCTCTTCCTCGGGGTCATAGTGATAGTTGCCGATCAGCACCTCCAGCCCCCGTGGCCGCAAGACCTCGTGGATGGCCTCCAGCGGCTCGATGAACAGGTGGTTGGAGAGCGAGGGCACCAGCACCACCACCGAGTGCCCCTGGGCCGAGGCCAGGGCGCGGGCGGCCGGGTTGGTGACATAGCCGAGCTGGGCGGCGGCGTCCTGTACCCGGGTGACCAGTTCGGGCGCCACGGTGGCGACCCCGCGCAGGACGCGGGAGGCGGTAATGGGGGAAACACCGGCCTGGAGCGCCACCTCGGTGAGGGTGGGCCGACCGGAACTACGAGAACCCGTTCGCTTCATTGTTATGGTTTCAGGCTTGTCAGAGACGGAGAACGCGCCTAAGGTAGCGCTGTCTCACCAGACACTACAAGCCTGACGTGCGCTCCCGGAGCCCTCAGGCATTCGGCCCTAACAAGATCGACAAGAACTGGAAGCCGCGCCCTTTTTATCGTTTCGGGGTAGCGCTGTCTCCAGACCGGAGGTGACGATGAACACTCCCATTCCCGCGCTGGTGGTCATGGGCGTCGCAGGCTGCGGCAAGAGCAGCGTCGGCGCTGCCATCGCCGAGCAGGACGCCGGCCGCCTGATCGAAGGCGACGCCTTCCACCCCCCGGCCAACATCGCCAAGATGAGCGCCGGCATCCCCCTCGACGACGCGGACCGCGCCGGCTGGCTGGTCCGCCTCGGCGAGGAACTGGCCGCCGCCGTGGCCGCCGGGGAACGCCCGGTGCTCACCTGCTCCGCGCTCAAGCGCCGCTACCGCGACCAGCTGCGTCAGGCCGTGCCCGGCCTCGGCTTCGTCTTCCTCGAACTGACCCGCGAGACCGCCGCCCAGCGCGTCGCCAATCGCCCGGGCCACTTCATGCCCGCCAGCCTGATCGACAGCCAGTTCGCCGCCCTGGAGGCGCCGCACGGTGAACCGACTACGCTGGTAGTGGACGCCCGCGATCCCTTGTCCGCCATTGGCCAGCAGGTCTCGGCCTGGTGGAGTACCTCGGCCCGGCTGGCGCAGCCGGCCTGACAAGACAGCGCTACCTGATTCAACCACCCCAAACGCCCACAACAACAATAGGAGAGGCGCCATGTTCGGCATGGACCACAACAGCTTCCTTCTGCTCGACGCCCTGGTCACCATCATTGGCCTGGTGCTCTTGATCACCAAGTTCAAGGTCCATCCCTTCATCGCCCTGACCATCGCCTCCGGCTTCCTCGGCCTGACCTCCGGCATGCCGGTGGAAAAGGTCATGAAATCCTTCCAGGACGGCTTCGGCGGCGTGCTCGGCTTCGTCGGCATCCTGCTCGGCCTCGGCACCATGCTCGGCAAACTGATGGCCGATTCCGGCGGCGCCGACCAGATCGCCCAGACGCTGATCCGCGCCTTCGGCATCAAGCGGGTGCACTGGGCGATGATGTTCGCCGCCTTCCTGGTGGGCATCCCGCTGTTCTTCGAGATCGGCTTCGTGCTGCTGGCGCCCCTGGTGTTCATCGTCGCCCGCCGTACCGGGCTGTCGCTGGTCAAGCTGGGCATCCCGCTGCTGGCCGGGCTGTCCGCCGTGCACGGCCTGGTGCCGCCGCACCCGGGTCCGCTGCTGGCGGTCGGGGTGTTCGGCGCCGACATCGGCAAGACCATCTTCTATGGCCTGATCGTCGGCCTGCCCACCGCCATGATCGCCGGCCCGATCTTCGGTGCCTGGATCTCCAAGCGCATTCCAGGTTCGGCCAACCCCGAACTGGTCGCCCAGATCGCCCAGGAAACCGATAACCGCAACCTGCCGGGCTTCGGCATCACCATCTTCACCGTGCTGCTGCCGGTGATCCTGATGCTGCTCAAGGCCTTCGCCGACATCTTCTTCGCCGCCGACAACCACTTCCGCATCTGGATGGACTTCATCGGCCACCCCATCACCGCCCTGCTCGCCGCCCTGCTGCTGAGCTTCTACAGCTTCGGCACCGCCTGCGGCTTCTCCCGCGAGAAGATCGTCAAGCTGCTCGACCAGAGCCTGGCGCCGGTGGCGGCCATCGTGCTGATCGTCGGCGCCGGTGGTGGTTTCAAGCAGATGCTGGTGGCCAGTGGCGTCGGTGAGGTGATCGGCAACCTGGCGGTGCAGACGCAGATCTCGCCGATCCTGCTGACCTGGTTGGTGGCGGCGGTGATCCGCGTGGCCACCGGTTCCGCCACCGTGGCGACCATCACCGGCGCCGGCATCGTCGCCCCCGTGGTGGCCCTGGTCCCCGGCGTGAACAAGGAGCTGCTGGTGCTGGCCGCCGGCGCCGGGTCGGTGATCCTCTCCCACGTCAACGATGCCGGCTTCTGGCTGGTGAAGCAGTACTTCAACATGACCGTGGCCGAGACCTTCAAGACCTGGTCGATGATGGAAACCATCCTCTCGGTGGTGGGCCTGGCCTTCATCATGCTGTTGTCGCTGTTCGTCTGATCCGCTATGCCGGGATGGCCCCGGGCCGTCCCGCCTCCACTACGAAACTCGCCCGGGTGCCGCGCTCGGCATCCGGGCGGGTGCGGTCACTGATGGTGCGCAGGTCCACCTGCAATCTGTCTCGCGTCAACTCCAGCGCCAGGTAGCCGCGCTGCCGGCTGTCGAACAGGCGCACCTGAGGATTTTCCGGCAACAGCGCCTGAAAGCGTGCGTAATCCGGCCCGTTCGAGGTGATGGAGGTGCCGACGAATTCGCTCGCCACCACCGGGCTGCGCTCGTCCTCCGGATCGCGGTGCAGGTCGGTCACCCAGAACGAATGGATGTCCCCGCCCAGGGTCACCGGATTGGCCAGGCGGCTGTCGGCCATGGCGGCGAGCAGGCGCTCGCGGGTGGCCGGATAGCCGTCCCAGCCATCGGTCCAGCGCGCCGGGTCGCCATTGGGCAGGCGTTGCCGCAGGGGCGCCAGCAGCAGATCCTGGGCGACCAGGTTCCATCGCGTACCGTTCTGGCGAAAGCCCTCCATCAGCCAGCGCTCCTGGGCCTGGCCGAGCATGCTGCGCCCGGCTTCACGCAAACCCGGACAATCCGGCGCGACCAGATGGCCACCGCGGGTGCGCGGCGTCGCGCAGGCCGGCTCGCTGCGGTACTGGCGGCCATCGAGCAGATGGATCTCGGCCAGGTCGCCGAAGCGCCAACGATCATAGAGCCGGGTCGCCGCGCCCTGGGTGCGCCAGGCCCGCAGCGGGGCATGCTCGCGAAAGGCCTGGTAGGCCGCCTGGCGTCTTATGGCGAAGGCGGCCAGGGTCACCCCGGGATCGGCCGACCAGGCGCCGGAGTAGTCGTTCTGCACCTCATGGTCGTCCCAGGTCAGCAGGCTGGTGACGTTGGCATGCAGGTACTGCAGGTCGGGGTCGGTCCGGTACAGCGCATGGCGCCGCCGATAGCCGGCCAGGTCCTGCGCTTCCGGCAGGCCATGGCGGCGCACGGCGGGCAGGTGCAGGGGCACGTTGGACTCATAGATGTAGTCGCCGAGGAATAGCGCCAGGTCCGGCTGCTCGTCGGCCATGTACCGGTAAGCGCTGAAGAAACCCTTCTCGTAGTGGGAGCAGGAGGCAGCCACCAGCTTCAGGCGTTGCAATGCACTGGTCGGCGGCGGCAGGGTAGTCGCCCGGCCGATACGGCTCTGGTGCCCGAGGGCGGTGAAGCGGTACCAGTAGGGTCGGCCTGGCGCCAGTCCGGTCAGGGTGACCGCAAGGCTGAACGCCGTGAGCGGCAGCGCCATGACTCTGCCACGCTGCACGACCTGGCGCAGGCCCGGGTCGAGCGCCACCTCCCACTCAGCCTCGACCGGATGGCGCAGCCCACCCAGGCCGTCCAGCGCCAGGGGATCGGGTGCCAGGCGGGTCCAGATGACCAGGCCATCGGCCGTAGGGTCGCCGCTGGCGACGCCGAGAGTGAAGGGATCAGGCTGGGGCTCGCGCGCGCTGCAGCCGGCGAACCAGGGCGCACCCAGGCCCATACCCAACAGGCCCAGCGCCTGACGTCTCGAGGTATTCATCCAGGCCTCCGTACGCAGAGGCCCAGGTTAAGGCACGCAGGTGACAGGCCGATGTCGTTAGGCTCACGCCAGCGGCAGTTCTTCCAGGATCATGACCTGCGGAGCCTCGACCAGCAGGCCGTCCAGATCGCTCAGCAGCTGCTTGAAATGGGCGGTCTGCTCGTGCTCGGCCAGGGCCTCGCGACTGGCCCAGCGCTCGATGAAGACATAGCGTCCTTCGTGGCTGGGATCCTGGTGCGGCGTATAGAAATGGCAGGCCGCCTCAGCGCGCGAGGGCGCGACGATGGCGCGCAGTGCTTTCTCGACGGCCGCGGCCTGGCCGGGCTGCGCCTGGAGGATGGCGACGACACGAATTTCGGTGGTCATGCAGGGACTCCTGATGGGCGTTTCAGCATGACGCCCTCGACGAATGAATGCCAGGGGTCGAGGCTCGATCCCTGGCGCTGGCCTTATTGCTTGGCCTTGACGATCTTGTCAATGACGCCATTGCTGCGCTTGATCAGGACGTAGTCGGCACCGATCTTGACCCACTGGCTGTCTTCGCCCGGCTGCTCCAGCCCGTGCTTCTTCCAGTCCTTGATCACGTAGTCGTCGCGGATGTACTTGCGGGGTGCCCGGCCGCCCTCTTCCAGTTCAAAGGTAGGATGATCGGGATCGTGGGTGACGGCGTCGTCGCTCTGGCTGGCGTCCTTCTTGTTCACCTTGTTCTGGTACTGGGCGCTGGTGGGCTCCGATGCCTGCTTGTTGGCGTCGGGCTTGACCGGGGTCATGGC
>CAUQPA010000221.1:0-6624 GCA_963519325.1 uncultured Pseudomonas sp.
CCCGGGCACGGCTGGGTGAGCACCTGGACGCCCAGGGCGAATCTGTCCAGCAGGGCCGCGAACTTGGCGCTCTGCAAGGTCCCGGTGGTCGCCAGCACCCCGACCACGCCGTTGCGGGTGGCGGCCGCCGCCGGCTTGACCGCCGGCTCCATGCCGACGATGGGCCAGGTGGGATAGCGCTCGCGCAGGTCGGCGACCGCGGCCACCGTCGCCGTGTTGCAGGCTACCACCAGGGCCTTGGCGCCCTGGGCGTGCAGCCGCGCGGCGATCAGTTGGCAGCGCTCGCGAATGAAGGCCGGCGTCTTCTCGCCATAGGGGATATGGCCGCAATCGGCCACGTAATGCAGGGTTTCCGCCGGCAGCAGTCGCTGGATCTCCGCCAGCACCGACAGGCCGCCGACGCCCGAGTCGAAGACCCCGATCGGTGCCTCGTCAGCCATGGCGCGCGCCGCACACGGGGCAGCCCGGGTCACGCTTGACGCGCAATTCGCGGAAGCGACTGCCCGCCGCATCCACCAGCAGCAGGCGTCCCACCAGCGGTTCGCCGAATCCGGCCAGCAGTTTCAGCGCCTCCAGTGCTTGCAGGCTACCCACCAGACCCACCACAGGGCCGAGCACCCCGGCCTCGCTACAACTCAGTTCGGCTTCGCTGCCCTCGCCGTAGAGGCAGTGGTAGCAGGGGCTCTCGGCGCGGCGGGGATCGAAGACGCTGAGCTGGCCTTCCAGGCGAATGGCCGCGCCACTCACCAGCGGCCGGCCCATGGCGACACAGGCAGCGTTCACCGCGGCCCGGGTGGTGAAGTTGTCGGAGCAATCCAGCACCAGATCGACCGCGGCCACCCGCGCCGCCAGGCTGTCGGCATCCAGCGCCTCGCGCAGCGGCACCAGGCGCACCTCGGGATTGAGCGCCCCGAGGCGCTGCAGCGCCGAATCCACCTTGCCCTGGCCGATCAGGGTTTCATCGTGCAGTACCTGGCGCTGCAGATTGCTCAGGTCGACGCGATCGAAGTCGGCCAGGTGCAGCTCGCCGACCCCGGCCGCAGCCAGGTAGAGCGCCACCGGCGAACCCAGGCCGCCGAGGCCGACGATGAGCACCCTGGACTCTTTCAGTCGCAGCTGCCCGGCGATGTCGACCTGGGCCAGCAGGATCTGCCGGCTGTAGCGCAGCAGTTCGCCGTCGCTCAGCATGACCAACGACCACCGCTGATGCGTTCGTGGCCACCCAGGTCCTGGCGACTCTCCACCTCGGCGAAGCCCTGGCGCACCAGCAGCTCGCGCACCGCGGCAGCCTGCTCGAAGCCATGCTCCAGCCACAGCCAGCCGCCGGGTTGCAGGTGGTCGGGCGCCGCGACGATCAGCTCGCGGAGGTCGTCCAGGCCATCGCCCCCGGCGACCAGGGCACTGCGCGGCTCGAAGCGCACGTCGCCCTCGTCCAGGTGGCGATCGCTGCCGGCGATGTAGGGTGGATTGCTGACGATCAGCGCGAAACGCTGCCCGGCGAGGGCGGCGAACCAATGACTCTCGGTGAAGCGGACATTGCCCAGCCGCAGTCGCTCGGCATTGCGCCGGGCCAGGGCGACCGCCGCCGGGATGCGATCCACGCCGCTGACCTGCCAGCGCGGCCGCTCGTGGGCCAGGGCCAGGGCGATGGCGCCGGTGCCGGTGCCCAGGTCCAGGACCTGCGCATCTTCAGCCAAGAACAGCGCCAGGGCGGTTTCCACCAAGACCTCGGTGTCGGGGCGGGGAATCAGGGTGTCGGGACTCACTTCCAGGTCCAGCGACCAGAACCCCTGGTGGCCGAGGATGTAGGCCACCGGCTCACCCTGGCGACGGCGCTCCAGATCGGCCTGGAAGCGCGCCAGGGCCTCGCGCGACACCAGCTTCTCCGGCCAGGTGCGCAGGTAGCTGCGCGGCTTGTCCAGGGCGGCGGCCAGCAGCAGTTCGACGTCGAGGCGGGCGCTGGGCGAGGTGGGCAACTGGGTTTCGCGCAACAGCGCGCCTATGGTGGCCATGGCTCAGTCTCCCAGGGCTGCCAGCTGGTCGGCCTGGTATTCCTGCAGCAGCGGATCTATGACCTGCTGGACATCGCCGTTGACTACCTCGCCCAGGGAATAGAGGGTCAGGTTGATGCGGTGATCGGTGACCCGGCCCTGGGGGAAGTTGTAGGTGCGGATACGCTCGGAGCGGTCGCCCGAGCCCACCAGCAGCCGGCGGGTGTCGGACATTTCCTTGTGCGCCGCCGCGTCCTGCTGGTCGTTCAGCTTGGCCGACAGCCAGGCCATGGCCTTGGCGCGGTTCTTGTGCTGCGAGCGTTCTTCCTGGCACTCCACCACGATGCCGGTGGGCAGGTGGGTGATGCGCACCGCCGAGTCGGTCTTGTTGACGTGCTGGCCGCCCGCGCCGGAGGAGCGATAGGTGTCGACGCGCAGATCGGCCGGATTGATCTCGATGGCCTGCTGCTCGTCTGGCTCGGGCAGCACCGCCACGGTGCAGGCCGAGGTATGGATGCGGCCCTGGGATTCGGTCTCCGGCACCCGCTGCACGCGGTGCGCGCCGGACTCGAACTTGAGCTTGGCGTAGACGTTGTCGCCCTCGACCCGGGCGATGACTTCCTTGAAGCCGCCGTGCTCGCCCTCGTTCTCCGAAAGCACCTCGAGGCGCCAGCCCTGGCGCTCGGCATAGCGCGAGTACATGCGGAACAGGTCGCCGGCGAAGATCGCCGCCTCGTCACCGCCGGTACCGGCGCGGATTTCCAGGAAGACGTTGCGGCCGTCGTTGGGGTCCTTGGGCAGCATCATGCGCTGCAGCTCGTCTTCCAGCTCCTGCAGCCGCGCCTTGGCGCTGGCGACCTCCTCCTCGGCCATCTCGCGCAGATCCGGATCGCTGTCCTTGAGCAGCGCCTGGGCACCGTCCAGGTCAGCCTGCACCTTGCGGTATTCGGTGAACGCCTGGCTGACCGGCTCGAGTTCGGCGTATTCCTTGGAATAGGCGCGGAACTGGGTCTGGTCGCTGATGACTTCGGCGTCGCCCAACAGCGCGGTCAGCTCCTCGAAGCGGTCCTGCAGACCGTCGAGCTTGTGCAACAGAGAGGTCTTCATGTCTTGTCCAAACCCTCGTCGAGGGCGAAGAGTTCCTGGGCCAGGGTCAGCGCGTCGACGCGCCCCTCGGCGGATAGTTTCTTGAGCTGCACGCTCGGGGCGTGCATCAGCTTGTTGGTGAGGCTGCGCGCCAGGGCCGCCAGGGCCTCCTGGGGATCGGCGCCGTTGGCCAGTTGCCGCTGGGCGCGGGCCAGCTCGTCGTCGCGGATCTGCTCGCCCTGCTGGCGATAGGCCCGCACCACGTCGACCGCGGCGCGCTCGCGCAGCCGCTGCATGAAGTCCTCGACCCCCGCCAGCACCAGCTTCTCGGCGGCCTGGGCCGCGCCCTGGCGACTCTTGAGATTCTCGGCCACCACCTCGTGCAGGTCGTCCACCGTATAGAGGTAGACGTCCTCCAGCTCGCTCACCTCGGGCTCGATGTCGCGCGGCACGGCGATGTCGACCATGAAGATGGGCTTGTGCCGCCGCTGCTTGAGCGCCCGCTCCACCGCGCCCTTGCCGAGGATCGGCAACTGGCTGGCGGTGGAACTGATGACGATGTCGCTGTTGACCAATTCGTCGGGAATGTCGGCCAAGAGCACGGTATGGGCGCCGAATTCCTCGGCCAGGTGGCTGGCGCGCTCCAGGGTGCGGTTGGCGACGACGATGCGGCGCACGCCCTGTTCGTGGAGATGGCGGGCGACCAGGGTGATGGTCTCGCCGGCGCCGATCAGCAGCGCCTGGCTGCGACTGAGGTCGCTGAAGATCTGCTTGGCCAGGCTGACCGCGGCGAAGGCCACCGACACCGGGTTCTCGCCGATTGCCGTGTCGGTGCGTACCGCCTTGGCGGTGTTGAAGGTGGCCTGGAACAGCCGTCCCAGCAGGGGGCCGACGGTGCCGGCCTCACGCGCCACGGCGTAGGCCGACTTGAGCTGGCCGAGGATCTGCGGCTCGCCCAGCACCATGGAATCCAGGCCGGCGGCCACCCGCATCATGTGCCGTACCGCGGCTTCGTCCTGGTGCAGGTAGATGCTGGCGCGCAGATCCTCCAGGGGTACCCGGTGGTACTGGGCGAGCCAGGCGAGCACCGCTTCCGCCAGGGTCGGCTCCAGCTCCAGATAGAGTTCGCTGCGGTTGCAGGTGGAGAGAATGGCGGCTTCCCGGCTGTGGGTCGCCTGTTCCAGCTGGCGCAGGGCCTCGACCGTCTGTTCCGGGGTGAAAGCCACGCGTTCGCGCACCTCAACCGAGGCGGTCTTGTGATTGATGCCGAGCGCGAGAAAGGCCATGGACGCAAGCAGTCGAACGGGTGGGAAAGCCGAACATTGTCCTACGCGCGCGCTGTGGCGACAACCAGCAGCGACGAGCCGTCGGACAATCGCCGTCATAGCCTGGGCGAATGAATCTTGCCGGGCAAAAGGCGTCAACAGCCTCGACCACCGCACTTCCCGGCCCGCCGCTGCGCATGGGCGACGCGGCAGGGACAACTCTTGTGGCATGATGGACCGACTGTAAAAAGGCCGCCCCGACCCTATGACCAGATACCTTGCGCTGCTGACGACCGCCCTGTTGCTCGCCGGCTGCCAGAACCTCGGCCGCCAGCCGACGCCCGCCGCCGCCATCCCGCCGCCCACCGCCAAGACCAGCACGCCGCAACCGGCCGGCTCCTTCCGCGAAGACACCCTCTACGACCTGCTGGTCGGCGAGCTGGCCGGCCAGCGCAACCGCTTCGACATCGCCCTGACCAACTACGTCGAGCAGGCCAAGTCGACCCAGGACCCGGGCGTGGCCGAACGCGCCTTCCGCATCGCCGAATACCTGGGTGCCGATACCCCGGCGCTGGAAACCGCGCAGATCTGGGCTCGCAACGCGCCGGACAACCTGGATGCCCAGCGCGCCGCCGCCATCATGCTGGCCCGCGCCGGGCGCTACGACGAATCCATGGCCTATATGGAGCGCGTGCTCCAGGGCCAGGGCGATACCCACTTCGATTTCCTCGCCCTGTCCGCCGCGGAAACCGACGAGACCACCCGCGCCGGCCTGCTCAAGAGCTTCGACCGGCTGCTGACCAAGTACCCGCACAACGGCCAGCTGCTGTTCGGCAAGGCGCTGCTGCTGCAGCAGGACGGCCGCCCCGACGAGGCGCTGAAACTGCTGGAGCGCAATCCGGCGGCCAAGCGCGAAGTCGCCCCGCTGCTGCTGCGTGCGCGCCTGCTGCAGAGCCAGGACCGCAGCGCCGAGGCGCTGCCCCTGCTCGAAGCCGGCATCCGCCAGCACCCGGAAGACCGCCGCCTGCGCCTGGCCCATGCCCGGCTGCTGGTTGAACTGGATCGCCTGGACCAGGCCAAGCGCGAATTCGCCGAGCTGGTCGCCCAGTTCCCGGATGACGACGACCTGAGATTCTCCCTGGCGCTGGTGTGCCTGGAGGCCCAGGCCTGGCGCGAAGCCCAGGTCTACCTCAAGGAGCTGATCGACCGCGGCAGCCATGTGGATGCCGCGCACCTCAACCTGGGGCGCAGCTACGAGGAACTCGACCAGCCCGACCAGGCGCTGGCCGAATACACCCAGGTCGGCCCGGGCACCGACTACCTGGCCGCCCAGCAGCGCCAGACGGAAATCCTGCTCGGCGCCGGGCGCATCGCCGAGGCCCGGCAACGTCTGGCCGAGGCGCGCAAGCGCCAGAGCGAATACGCCGTGCCCCTCTATCTGCTGGAAGTCGAAGGCCTGGCCAGCGCCGACCAGACCGCCCTCGCCGACCAGACCGTGCAGCAGGCGCTGCAGCAATATCCCAACGACCTCAACCTGCTCTACGTCCGCTCCATGCTGGCGGAAAAGCGCGGCGATCTCGGCCAGCTGGAAAGCGACCTGCGCTACATCATCGCCCACGACCCCGACAACGCCATGGCGCTCAATGCCCTGGGCTACACCCTGGCCGATCGCACCCCGCGCCTGGACGAGGCGCGCCAGTTGATCGACAAGGCCCACCAGCTCAGCCCGGACGATCCGGCCATCCTCGACAGCATGGGCTGGATTCGCTATCGCCAGGGCCAGCTGGCCGAAGCCGAACGCTATCTGCGCCAGGCCTACGAACGCTTCCCGGATGCCGAAGTGGCGGCCCACCTGGGTGAGGTGCTCTGGGCCCAGGGCAAGCGCAGCGAAGCGCGCAAGGTCTGGCGCGTGGGCCTCGACGCCGACGCCGACGACGCCATCCTGCGCAGTACCCTCAAACGCCTGACTGGAAGCGAAACCCTCCGATGATCCGCGTGCGTACCCTTTTCACCCTGTTCCTGCTCGCCCTGCTGGCCGGTTGCGCCAGCACCTCTCGCCAGGAGGCCGTGGAAGGCCAGGGCAATGCCGCCCAGTGGCAGGCCCACAAGCAGCGGATCGCCGCCCTCGACGGCTGGCAGATCGACGGCAAGGTCGGCATCCGCGCCCCGCGCGATTCCGGCAGCGGCACCCTGTTCTGGCTGCAGCGCCAGGACTACTACGACATCCGCCTGGCCGGCCCCCTGGGGCGCGGCGCCACCCGCCTCACCGGGCGCCCGGGCGC
>CAUQPA010000222.1:0-6624 GCA_963519325.1 uncultured Pseudomonas sp.
TACCGGCTGTTGTATTGCCCCAATGGCGCAAGTCCTGATGCGCTGTGTCGGTCGTCACCGGGTTCACTGCGGGTGCCGTCGCGGCGGCCACCAGCGCTTGCGGCTTGAACATCCAGGCGAAAGTCGCGGCACAGGCCACGGCCAGCAGACCGCCCAGCAGGTAGCCACCCTTGCCGGCGACGCCACCCCGGGCGCGTACCAGCGCCGGGTAGGCCAGGGCCACCACCGCGCCGATCACGGCGAACATCATCAGCCGCGAGACCAGCGGCCAGAACACCAGCCCGACATCGGCCAGCGCCCAGACCAGGGTCGCCAGCAGGAACAGCCCGTACAGCCAGGCGCCCAGCGGCCGCCGGATAGCGATCAGAGCGCCGGCCAGGGTCAGCAGCAGGCCACCCAGAACGAAATAGAGGCTACCGCCGAGGGTGGCGAGATAGATCCCGCCGCCGCCCAGGGCCAGCCCCAGCAGGGCGATCAGCACGCCCAGGGCAGATACCAGGAATTTGCAGGCGCTCGTCGCGCCCCCGTTGCCACTCATCGTTGTCTCCTTAAAAAATTCATGCATGCCAGACGCCCGCCATTGGCGGGTCCGTTCGTGGATCTCGTTATGGATGCCGGGCGTATCGCGCAGACCAGCGCCCTGGCGGGGACCCTCAGGCTGCGACATTCTGCCACAAAGGTAGCCAGCTAATTAACTAGCTGGTTCATTTCCGCGCGAAACGGGTCGGTTATCGAACGACGGGCACTCAGAGCCTGTTCAAAGGCGCGAGCTAGAGGCAAGCAAGGCTTGGGCGGCCCCGCCAAAATAGCTGAGGAAGCGGATCGGACCCGCGCTCGGGTTTGCTCGCGGTAAAGGAGTATGCGGACCGGGCTGGCGATCCAGGCCATTTTCAACACTGTGCGGCCGACGCACAGCAGCCTTTGGACAGGCGCTCAGGCTAGTGGTAGACGGCTATCGAGCAGCCGATACAAGGCACTCTCAGCCGGCCAGTTACGCAGCAGCCGGGCGCGGTCGCGGGCATAGGCGCGGGCATAGGCCTGGTCGCTGCTGTGGGCCTGCAGGGCATCGAGGTCGATCACCTGCCAGCGGCCGGCGTGCCAGATCAGGTTGGTCCCCTTGAAGTCACCATGGCCGAGGCGCTCGCGGCGCAGGGCATCGACCAGGGCCAGCAGGGCATCCAGCTCCGCCGGGGGAGGGGCGGAATCGACATAGGGCGCGAAGCGCTCCAGCAGATTGGGCCCCGAGAGATAAGGCGTCACCAGGTAGGCGCGGCCGCGCAGGCCGAGGAAACGCCGCTCGCGCACGGCCAGGGGTTCGGGGGTGGGAATGCCGAGGAACAGCAGCCGGTGCCCTTCGCGCCAGCTGTGCCAGGCCCGGCTGGGCCGCCAGAAGCGCGTCAGCCAGTGGCCGAAGCCCTTGATGTTGTACCTCTTGAGCACCAGGTCCTGGCCTTGCCACTGCAGCCGCGCCACGGTGGCGGCGCCGCCGTCCTTGAAGGTCGGCAGCCCGACCAGGGCCGCGTCGGGATCGGCCATCAGGCCTTCCAGGGTGGCCAGCCAGCGGCGGCGGACAGCGATCAGGCCGAAGGCGCCGCGGGTGACGGCGAACAGGGTGCACTCCCGGCCGCTCTTCTTCAGGTAGTCGGCCAAGCGCCAGCGGCGGATCTCGGCGGTACGGGCCAGCAGCGCCTCGAGGCGCAGGGCGTGCTCGGCGTTGACCAGCAAATAGTGGATCAGCAGCTCTTCAAGGTGCGCATCCAGGGTGGCCGGCAACTGGGCGAAGAACACCGCCAGGTTTTCCTGCACCCGCGCCTGGGACAGCGACTGGCCGACCGTCTCGGCCTGGATGTCGGCCGCGTCTATGACCAGGGCGGCGCCGTCCTTGACCAGCAGGTTGTCCAGATGCAGATCGGCCTGCCAGAGGCCCTGGGCGTGGAGCCGGGCCAGGGTGGCCAGTGCCGCTCCCAGCAGTTCGTTCTGCGCCGGCGACAGCGGCGGCTCGCCGGCGATCTGCTGCCAGAGCTGGTCGACGCTGGGCGCGGCCTGGATGAAGTCGAACAGCAGCCAGGCGCCCTGCCCGCTCGCCTCGCCACTCTCCAGCAACGCGGGCGTCGGCGCCGCGGCTGCCGCCAGCAGACGACAGCCCTCGCGCTCGCGGGCGAATTGCCGGGCGGCGCGGTCGCCCACCAGCAACTTGGCCAGGACCCGGCGGCCCTGCCAGAGCGCTTCGCCGACATAGCGCTGACCCGGCAGCACCCGCAGCAACGAGCGCAATTCCAGCTCGCCGCCGGGTAGCTCGATCCGCAGGGGCAGCGTCGGGGCGCGGCCGGCCTTGGCCAGTTGCTCCAGGGTCATGCCTTGCGCTCCTTGTGGCGGCGGCGTCCGGCCAGCCGACCGCTCCAGTCACGCACGGCGGCGCTATCCAGCGGCTGGTCCAGATAGCTGGCCAGCAGGCGGGCGATGTCCGGTTCGCGCCACTGCGGCGCACGCCGCACCAGGGGTTCGAGATCACGCAGCCGGTCGCGCCGGCCGAACAGCAATGGCCGGGTCTTTTCCAGGTCGATCAGGCGGGCGGCCAGGCCTTCGCCCTGGCGTTGCAGGAACAGGTGCTTGGGATAGAAGCAGCCGTGGACCTGGCCGGCGGCGTGCAGCCGCCGGGCCAGTTCACCGACGGCCACCAGCACCGCGGTGCGCTCGTCGGGCGACAGGTGCGGCCAGACCTTCAGCCAGCTGTCGAGATCGCGCCAGTCATCCAGCGCGCGGGTCACCAGGATGGCGCGCCAGCCCTGGGCATCCCGCCGCTCGCCATAGTAGGCCAGCTCCAGCGCCGGGATGCCGCGTTCGGCGTAGCGGCGGATGTTGCGACTCTCGCGGGCGAAGGTGGGCTCGCCCAGCGGGCGGGCCAGGGTCCGGGTCAGGTAATCACGCTGCCGCTTGAGGTAGTAGCCATGACCGGCGACGTCCAGGCGAAACACCTGGCTGAAGCCGCCGCGCCCTTGATTGGGTTCGTCCACCGCGGGCAGCTCCAGCGCCCATAGCGCCGCGAAGCTGTCCAGGCCCGCGCCGGCCAGCACGGCCTTGTCCTCGGCCGCCCATCCCTCGTTCATTCCCGCCCCTTGAAATAGTCCAGCACCTCGCGGATGCGCCCCTTGTCGTTGTCGCTGAGCCGCGGGCGACCGCGGTACTGCAGATAGAACCTGAGCCGCTGGGTGCGCGAGAGCTGGTACTTGGCCACCTTGTCCAGGCAGGCCAGGTCCTTGACGATGCGCCAGCGCAGCCAGTGGCCGACCCAGAAGGCGCCGGCCGGGCAATCGATGAAGTAGAGCACGCCCTGGCCATCCACCAGCAGGTTGCGCCACTTGAGATCGTTGTGGACGAAATGGTGGTCGTGCAGGGTGCGGGTCGCCGCGGCCAGCTGGCGGCTGATATTGTCCACCCAGCGCCGGTCGCGCAGCCGAGGATCGCCGCGGCGGGCCAGTTCGGCGAGATCCAGGGTATCGGGAATCTCCCGGGTGATCATGGCGCCCCGGCTGAATCCCCGCGGCGAGCGCTCCAGCCCCCAGGCCACCACCGGTGCGGTGGCGATGCCCCACTTGGCGAAGCGCTTGAGATTCTGCCATTCGGCCTTGACGCGCGGCCGCCCCACGTAGCGCCGCAGCCCCTTGCCGGCGCCGTGGTAGCGCTTGACGTAGTAGCGGATGCCGTCGCGCTCGACGCGGATCACTTCCGACAGCGGATCGCTGGTCAGGCGCTCGCCCGCGAGGGCGAACACCCCTTCGAGGGTGGCGAACTCGCAGATATGGGCAACGCTGGAGTCGAGGCGCCAGTCAGCCATCAGAGACGGTCTCCGTAGCGCTCCTTGCGCTCCAGCAGCGCGGCGGCCTTGCGTTCCAGGCGCGCCAGCAGCGGCGCCTCGTCGCGCAGGATCTCGCGCAGCGGCCGCTGGAAGTAGCCGCGCAGGAAACGCAGGAAGTCACGCCGTGTCAGGCCGATGCCCAGGGCGGAGAAATACAGTCCGGCCAGGTCCTTGTCGCGCCAGCGGCGGGGCACCTGGGTGCGGCACTGGGCGCGGTGCAGGTCGATTAGCCAGAGCCGCAGGCTGGCCACCGTCACCGGCTGGGCGGTGTCGAGCAGGAAATGGCAGATATAGCAGTCGCGATGGTTGACGCCGGCGCGGTGCATGGCACCGGTCATGCGCGCCACCTCGGCGATCAAGGCGCGCTTGAGCGCCGGCTCCGGCGGCTGGCGACTCCAGTCGAGGCTGAAATCCTCGAGGCTGACGGTGGGCGCCAGCTCCTCGGTAATGATGAAGGAATGCTGGGTCGCCGGATTGGCGCCGCGCTCGCCGAAGGCCACGGCGGTCATGGTCGGCACACCTACCTGATGCAGGCGTGCGATGGCCTGCCATTCCTGGCGGGCGCCCAGCACCGGCTGCTTGGCCTGTAGCAGGTTCTTGGCGATCTCGCCCCAACCGATGCCGCGGTGGATCTTGACGAAATAGCCGCGCCCGGCCACCTCGGTGCGCAGGGTGCGGCGGCCGTCCAGCTCGCGGAACACCTGGCCCTGCAGGGCCTCCACGGCGACGAAGGGGTCCTGGCCAGCCCAAAGGCTGGCGAAGGGTTCGCGCAATTCCAGGGTCATGCCACCCCCAGGATGACGTCGGCGGCGCGCTCGGGCAGCGAATAGAGGTCGGCGCTATCGGCGAAGGCCAGGCCATTGCGCCCCTGCACCGCCCGGCGCTCGGGATCGGCCAACAGCTCGGCGAGCATCAGATCCAGGGTCTCCTGGGCGAAGGGCGACGGCACCACTTCGCCAGCGCGGGCCTCGTCGATGTAGTGGGCATAGCCACAGACGTCGGTGACCAGCACCGGTAGCCCGGCGACCAGCGCCTCCAGGAGCACGGTACCGGTGTTCTCGTTGTAGGCCGGGTGGATCAGGAGATCCGCTCCCAGCAGGAAGCGCGGGATGTCGCTGCGCCCCTTGAGGATCTGCACTCGATCACTCACGCCCAGCGCCTTGGCCTGGAGGATGAAGGGCTTGGGATCGTCCTGGCCGATGGCGAACAGCCGGGTGCGGCGGCGCACCTCCTTGGGCAGGGATGCCAGGGCGCGCAGGCTGCGATCCAGCCCCTTGGTCTTGAAGCCGGAGCCGATCTGTACCAGCAGCAACTCGCCCTCTTCCAGGCCGAATTCGCGGCGGAAGTCGGCACGGATCTCGGCGGCATTGGCCGGGGCGCGACGGTCGGCGGCGATGCCCGGTGGCAGCAGATGGAAACGCGGCGCGGGCGTCCCGTAGTGCTTGACGAACAGCGGCTGCTGCACCTCGGAGATCATCAGGATCTCGGTGCGCGACTCGGGGGCGAACACCGCCCGCTCGTACTCGGCGAAATGGCGATAGCGCCCCCACTGGCGATACAGCGGATTGCGCAGGGTCTGGGCCTTGTCCTCGAAACAGGGATCGGCGGCGTAGTAGACGTCCAGCCCCGGCATCTTGTTGAAGCCGATGACCCTATCCACCGGATCGCGGGCCAGGTCGGCCTGCAGCCAGGCGTGGAATTTCTCGTTGCGCCGGTGATTGAACAGGGCGCTGACCTTGGCCACCCGCACATCGAAGCCCTCCGGTACCGGGCCTTCCCAGATCAGGGTATAGACGCGGATGGCGTGGCCACGGCGCTGGCACTCCTGGGCGATGCGCAGGAAGTCCCGCTGCAAGCCGCCAAAGGGAAAGTACTTGTAGAGCACGAAAGCCAGGGTCATGCGGGAAGGTCTTCCAACAACAGGGTTTCCAGTTCCAGTTCGACCCGCTCCGGGGTCAGGGCGGCGAGGCTCGCGGCCGGCTGGTCGCGCGGCTCGTCGGTGCCGTCCAGGCCCACGGCGCTCAGGTGCACCTGGGAGCGGCCATAGGCACCGACCTTCTTCGGACTGGTCGGCCCATAGAGGGACACGGTGGGCACATCCAGCGCGGCGGCCAGGTGACCGAGGCCAGTGTCCACCGCCACGCAGGCGCGGGCGCCGGCCAGCACCTTGGCGACCCCGGCCAGATTCAACCGCGGCAGTACCTGGACGCCATCCAGCCCATCGGCGATGCGCTCGGCCCGGGCGTGCTCGGCCTCGTTGCCCCACAGCAGCCGCACCGGCCAGTCCAGCTGGCTCATGCGCTCGGCCAGTTCGCGCCAGTGGGCCTCGGGCCAATGCTTGCTGACCCAGGTGGTACCGTGCAGGAAGACCACGTAGGGCGTCTCGTTGGGTCCGGCCAGGCGCTGCCGGTCCAGCCCGTAGTCGCCCACCGAGTTCGGCAGCGGATAGTCCAGCGCCTGGGCGAACAGCTGACGTACCCGCTCTAGGGCGTGCTGCCCCTTGGCCACGTGGTAGCGCTCATCGTAGAAGCGACTGGCCAACGGCTCGCGGGCCGAATGTCGGTCGAGGCCGGCCACCGGGGCATCCACGTAGCGGGTCAGCCAGGCGCTCTTGAGCAGGCCCTGGGCATCGATCACCCGGTCGTAGGGACGCTCACGCACCCGGCTCTTGAATTCGGCCCATTCGCCGCTGGCCCAGGCGGAAAAGGGCTGCTTGCGCCAGCGGCGCAGGGCCACCGGGATCACCTGGCCTACCGCAGGATGCCAGG
>CAUQPA010000223.1:0-6616 GCA_963519325.1 uncultured Pseudomonas sp.
GCCATCCCCTTCCAGCAGCGCCTGGAGGACGTCGTAGACTTGACCATGGTCGAGGGTACCGAGCATGGCGCGCACGTCGGCGGCCAGCACCTTGCCCTCGCCGAAGGCGATCGCCTGGTCGGTCAGGCTCATGGCATCGCGCATGGAGCCGTCGGCCGCGCGACCCAGCAGCCAGAGGGCATCGTCCTCGAAGGGGATGCTTTCCGCCGCCAGGACCTGCTGCAGGTGCGCGACGACGCGCTCCGGCGGCATGTTCTTCAGGGCGAACTGCAGGCAGCGCGAGAGGATGGTGACCGGCAGCTTCTGCGGATCGGTGGTGGCGAGCAGGAACTTGACGTGGGGCGGCGGCTCTTCCAGCGTCTTGAGCAGGGCGTTGAAGCTATGGGTAGAGAGCATGTGCACCTCGTCGATGAGGTACACCTTGTAGCGGCCGCGGGACGGTGCGTACTGCACGTTCTCCAGCAGCTCGCGAGTGTCTTCCACCTTGGTGCGGCTGGCGGCGTCCACCTCGATGAGGTCGACGAAACGGCCTTCGTCGATCTCGCGGCAGACCGAACAGGTACCGCAGGGCGTCGAGCTGATGCCGGTCTCGCAGTTCAGGCACTTGGCCAGGATCCGCGCGATGGTGGTCTTGCCCACCCCGCGGGTGCCGGTGAAGAGATAGGCGTGGTGCAGCCGCTCGTTGTCCAGCGCATTGATCAGCGCCTTGAGCACATGGGTCTGGCCGACCATTTCGCGGAAGGACCGCGGGCGCCATTTGCGCGCAAGAACCTGGTAACTCATCGAGACCTGATCAGGAGAAGACTGGGGGAGCACATGCTAACGAAGAGGGGCGGCGAATGCATCCCGCGGTGTTGCCCCGGGGCCACACCGCGGGTCTTTCGCCTACCCGCCTAGATGAGGGCGACCCGGGGTAGTTTCAAGCGATCAGGCCCCGCACGGGGCGAGCCCGCGTGGCGTCAGGCACGCAGGCAGTGGTCTTCGCCGTCGGCCAGCACGACGCTGGAGACATAGGCCGCCAGGGCATCCAGCTGGGCGCGCAGCCCGGCCACGGTGGCGTTCATCTTGAAGGGGTTGTTCGCCTCTTCGTTGCTCAGGGTGAACCTGATCAACAGCAGCGGCTCGCTGGGATGGTAGATGTGGGCGATCAGTGTCGCTTCGCTTTCGCGTCGGCAATCGACGCGGTAGGGATGGAGGCCGTAGCTGAGAGCGCGTCCTGCGCTTTCGAGTCCGTTCTTCACGAGGGTTCCTTGGACCTGGGTCCAGCAGTGATGATGCAGGGCGCATGATGGCACGGAGCCATGCGCGCAAACAGTGCAGTTCGTCACTCTTTACTGCGCTAAGGAGTTCGCAGGCACGAAAGGAGCTTGGGAAGGGACGAACGGAAGAAGGGGGAAAGCGGGGGGCAGAAATGGAGGTGGCCCCGCCAGCCACACCCCGGCACACGACATCACCGCTGCGGCTGCTCCCTTCCGGGCCTGACCGGGTTCACGGTTGATCGTTGCGGGGGGACCGACAGAGCCACCATAACGCCTCACCCTGAGGTGAGGTGCGCCATTCTACGCGGTTGAGGCGAAGTTGCAAGCCATACAAGGACTTAGCCGCCACGAGGGGCTCGCTACTGGGCGGCCTGCAATTCCCAGAGCGCGGCGAATCTGCCCTCTCCCTCGCGCAGCCGCTGCGGTGGACCGTCTTCGACGATGACCCCATGCTCCAGCACAAGGATGCGGTCGAAGCCGCTCAGGGTCGACAACCGGTGGGCCACCGCCAGCACGGTGCGCCCTTCCATCAGCTCCAGCAGCGCCCGCTGGATGACCGTCTCGGAGTGGCTGTCCAGCGCCGAGGTCGCCTCGTCGAGGATGAGGATGGGCGCATCCTTGAGAAAGGCCCGGGCGATGCCGAGGCGCTGGCGCTGGCCACCGGACAGCAGCACCCCGCGCTCGCCCACCGGGGTGTCGTAGCCCTGGGGCAGCTGGCGGATGAAGTCGTCGCAGTAGGCATGGCGAGCGGCCTCCTCCACCTCGGCGTCGCTGGCCTCGGGGCGGCCATAGCGGATGTTCTCGCGGATGCTGCGATTGAACAGCGCCGTTTCCTGGGGCACCACGGCGATGCGCTGGCGCAGGCTGTCCTGGCTGACCGAACGAATGTCCTCGCCGTCGATGCGGATCTGGCCCAGTTGCACATCGTCGAGGCGCTGCAGCAGGCCGATCAGGGTGGATTTTCCCGCCCCCGAGGGGCCGACCAACCCGACCTTCTGCCCGGCCGGCACCTGCAGACTCAAGCCCTGGAAGACCTGACGACCATCGGGATAACGATAGTGCACACCCTCGAAGCGCAGGGCACCGCGCGCCTGCACCAGTGGCCGCTCGACGTCGCTCTGGGCGTGCGGCTGGATGAGGATGCGCAGGGTTTCGCCGATGGCGCCCAGTTGCTGGGTGGTATCCACCAGCGCCAGGGCCAGATCCCGGGAGCCGTGCAGGATACGAAACGTCAGGGCGCTGACCATGACCACGTCGCCCGCGGTGATGCCGCCGCGGGTCCAGAGGGCGATGGCCCAGGCCAGCATGCCACCAGCCATCAGCGACAGGCAGGTGTCGTGCAGCACCCGCGCCTTCTCCAGGTGCATCCAGCTGCGCCTTTGGGCGCGGGCTTCCACGCCCACCGCCTGGGCGAAGCGCTGCACCTCCCGCTCCCGTGCGGAAAAGGCCTTGATGGTCCAGACGTTCTGCACCAGGTCCACCAGCTCGCCGCTGACCCGGGCCGACTGGGCGGCGAAGCGCTGATGCCGCGCCCGCCCGCGGATGCCGAAGGTGGTGATCACCAGGGCTACGATCACCACGAAGGCGACCAGCGCTGCGGCCATGCGCAGATCCACGGTGCAGAGCACCACCACCGCGCCGATGAAGTCGACGCAGGGCGGCATGATCTTCCAGGCCAGACCGCCATAGATGGCACCCGCGGCGGTCCCGGTGGCGGAGACCCGATTGCCCAGGGCCCCGGCGAAGTGCTGGGCGAAATAGTGCATCGGGTGCCCGGTGAGGTAGCGGAACAGGTCGACGCGCATGTCCGCGCAACTGGCCACCACCGTGCGGCAACCGAGCCAGCCGCCACAGCGCCAGAACAGGTTTTCCAGGACGATCAGCGAGATGAACAGCCAGAACGGACTCCATACCTGGGCGCGGTGTCCGGGATCGGCCATGGCATCGACCAGCAGCTTCATGCCGTACTGCACCGCTACCGCACAGGTCGCCGCCCCTATCACCAGCACCAGCAGGCCGCCGAAATGCCAGGGCCGCAGGCGGACATAGCGCCAGAGGAAGGCGCCGACCCGCTCCGGCAGGGGCCACTCGGCCCGCCGGCGCTCACGTCGAGCGGACGCCTTCATGCAGGACTCCTGCCTTCCAGGCTTTGGCGATGCCGCTGCAAGACCTCGGCGAGCGGCGCATAGAGGGTGCGCCGCCCTGCCCCATCGGCCATGCCGAACAGCCCGGTGGGACAGAGACGGTCATCGTTCCAACCGGGATAGTCGAGCACCGGATAGAGACAGACGCCCTGCACCGGCACGCCCTGGCGCATGGCGCGCCCGACCTGATCGGCGACGTAGTGCAGCCAGCTCGCCCGCAGCGGCCCTTCCGCGCCGGTCTCGGCGATCAGCAGCGGGCGACCGTAACGCTGATGGAGTTCGGCCAGGATGCCCTGCAACGGTCGATAGGCCGGATCTTCCGGCGCCAGGGTGCCACCGCCGAGATACCACTGGTTGTCCGAGTAGTAATTCAGGCCGAGGATGTCCAGGTACTCGGGGCGACCGCCCAGGCCCGGCCACTGGCGGCCGCTGAGCAGGTCCCACGCCTCGAACTGGGCCTGGCGATGGGCCTCGGCCACCTCGCGTTGCTCGGGGCGGCGAGCCACCACGTTGATGAGCGGATCGACCGCGACGAAGCGGGTACCGGGCAGCTCGGCACGAATCGCCTCGATGGCAGCGATGCTGGCCCGGACCAGCTGGTGCTTGAGTTCCTGGCCGCGTCCGCGGGCCGTGGGATTGAACAGTCCCTGGTCGCCCCCGGCCCAGGCCCAGTAGGAGATCTCGTTGATGGGCGCAAGGCACGGCTGGGTCTCGCCCTCCTCCCGCAACAGCCGGGCGAAGGCCGCGGCGAAGCGGGCGAAGGCATCGACGAAGGCCGGGCGCCAGATATCCAGATGATCGGGCCAGCCGTAGTGGCAGAGGTCCCAGATCACCTGGACGCCGGCCGCCTGAGCCGCCCGGAGTTGCGGCAGGACGCTCGCCCAGTCGTAGTGCCCCGGCTGGCTTTCCACCCGGTGCCAGCGGATGCCGTCCCGCACGGTACGCAGGCCCTGGGCCGCCACGGCGTCGTAGTCCTGCGCCGCCCAGCGGTCGTGGGCGGTGCTGGCGAGCAGGTCCAGCCGCCGACCATCGGCCCGGCGGTGGCAGGAGCATTCGAAACCGGCCATGAAGAAACTCTGGAACGGGGCGTCGGGGGTCATCGCATCCCTCACGGCGCCTGCCGGGCCAGGCTTTCATGGTGTTCGGCGCTCTCTCCTGCCGCCGGCCCGCGCTCCGCTTCCTCGATGCGCTTGTAGGCAGCCAGGGCCTGGCCCACCACCTGGTCCATGTTGTAGTAGCGATAGGTGCCCAGTCGGCCGATGAAGATGACGTGGGGGGTCGCTTCCGCCAGGTGCTGGTAACGCCGATAGAGCTCGGCATTCTCCGGGCGCGGGATCGGGTAATAGGGCTCGCCCTCCGCGCTGGGGTACTCGTAGGTCAGGCTGGTGCGCGCGTGGCTCTGACCGGTGAGGTGCTTGTACTCGGTGATGCGGGTATAGGGCACCGCCTCGCTGGGGTAGTTGACCACGGCGACCGGCTGGAAGCGCGGCTCGTCCCGCGTCTCGTGCTTGAAGGTCAGGGAGCGATACGGCAGGCGTCCGAAGCGATAGTCGAAGAATTCGTCGATCGGCCCGCTGTAGACCAGATGCTCGTGGGGGATCAAGTCGCGAATCTCGCGATAGTCGGTGTTGACCATCACCTTGATGTTGGGGTGGTCCAGCATCCGCTCGAACATCCGGGTGAAGCCATGCAGCGGCATCTGCTGGAAGGTGTCGCCGAAGTAGCGGTCGTCGGTGGTGGTGCGGGTAGGCACCCGCGCGGTTACGGAGCGATCCAGCTGCGAGGGGTCCAGACCCCACTGCTTGCGGGTATAGCCGCGGAAAAAGGTCTCGTAGAGTTCGCGCCCCACCTGGTTGATCACCACGTCCTCGGAGGTGCGGATGTCCTCGACCGGCTCGGCACGGGCGGCGAGAAAGGCTTCAGCGCCCTGCTCGTCCAGTTCCAGACCGTAGAGCCGGTTGAGGGTAGTCAGGTTGATCGGGATGGGGACCTGCTGGCCGGCGACCTCGGCCAGCACCCGATGCTCGTAGGGACGCCATGCGGTGAAGCGCGACAGGTAGTCGACGATGCGCTGGGAATTGGTATGGAAGATATGCGGACCATAGCGATGCACCAGGACGCCGGCATCGTCGTAGTGGTCGTAGGCGTTGCCGCCGATATGCGGCCGCCGATCCACCACCAGCACGCGCTTGCCCAGCCCGGCGGCGAGACGCTCCGCCAGCACGCTGCCGGCGAAGCCAGCCCCCACGATCAGATAATCGAAACGCTCCAGCGCCGTTACCGCCATTGGATCTTCTCCCGCATCAGGTCACAGGTGCTGTCCCAGGACATCCCGGTCAGCAGGGCATCGGCACGCGCTAGAAAGGCTTCGCGCTGATCTTGACTCGCCAGCGCCGTTTCGCAGGCGGCGACGAAGGCCTCGGCGCCCTCGGCGATCCAGACCACGCCGCTGTCGCCGTAGCTACGCACCACATCGGTGATGGGCGTCGAGACCACCGGGCAGCCCCCCGCCAGGTATTCGGGCGTCTTGGTGGGGCTGATGAAGCGCGTGGCTTCGTTCAGGGCGAAGGGCATGAGGGCCACATCCCAGCCGGCCAGGTAGGCGGGCAATTCATCGTAGGTCTTGCCGCCCAGGTAGTGCAGATTGGGCAATTGCGGCAGGCTTTCAGGTGCGATCTTGACCACCGGCCCCAGCATCACCCACTGCCATTGGGGACGCAGCCGCGCCACTGCGGCCAGCAGGTCGAGATCCAGGCGCTCGTCGATTACGCCATAGAAGCCTAGTCGCGGCTGCGCCAGATCCGCCTGGTCGAGGGGTTCCGGCAAGGCCTCACGGGCCTGGCCAAAATGCCCCACGTCCACGCTGCTGGGAAAGGCAAATACCCGTGGATGCCGGTCGCGCTTGGCTTCGTAGAGGCTATAGCCGCCGGTGAAGACCAGATCGGCGCGCTCAAGCAATTGCGCCTCCCGCTCCAGCAGCGCCGGAGGCGCGCCACGAAAGGCGGACAGTTCGTCCATGCAGTCGTATACCAGGGTCTGCGCGGGTATCTCAGCGGCGTAATCGAGTGCCATGGGCGTGAAGTACCAGGCCACCGCCACCGGCATCTGCAACTCGCGCAGATAGGACTGCAAGAGCTCTCGCTGGGCACTCGCGCGCCCCTCGCTCGACAGCCCTACGGGCAACCGCGGCACCAGTACCCGCACGCCGTTCTC
>CAUQPA010000224.1:0-6601 GCA_963519325.1 uncultured Pseudomonas sp.
CCCCAGGCGCTGCATTGCTGCTGCAGTACCTTGCGGCAGAGTTCGTTGTCGTCGACCACCAGCACCCGCACGTCCTGCAGCGGATAGTCGCTGTCGCCGCGGGAGAGCACCAGCGCCTGGGCCGGGATCGGCAGGCTGATCCAGAAGCTGGAGCCGCCCTCGGCATTGTTCTGGATGCCGAACTCGCCCTGCATCAGCAGCACCAGCTGGCGGGCGATGACCAGGCCGAAATCCAGGCTGGCGGTATCGCCGGTGAGGAAGTCGCGGCTGTCGAGGTGGGCGGACAGCAGCTGGCGGCTCAGGGTGGCGTCCAGCGGGATGCCGCTGTCCTGCACCGAGATGCGCAGCCGGGGCGCTTGGCCGATGGCCTCTTCCAGGGAGATCACCAGCAGGATCTCGCCCTCTTCGGTGCGCTGGAAGGCATTCTCTAGCAGGTTCAGCAGGATCTGGCGCAGGCGCGTGGGATCGCCGATGAACCGGCGGGGGACCTGGGGCTGGATGAAGCTGAGCAGCTCGACGCGGTGCTCTTCGGCGCGGGGACGGAAGATGTCCAGGCAATCGTCGAGCAGGGCATTGAGGTCGAAGGTGACCTCCTCCAGTTCGATCTGGCCGCTTTCCAGGCGGGTGATGTCGATGATCTCGTTGATCAGGTTGAGCAGCTCGGCACCGGCGCTGTGGATGGTCTGCACGTAGTCGCGCTGCTTGGCCGACAGCGCCGTGCCCTGCAGCAGCTCGGTCATCCCCAGCACGCCGTTCATGGGCGTGCGGATCTCGTGGCTGATGCGCGAGAGGAATTCGGCCTTGCCCTTGAGCTCGGCATGGTTGGCGGCGCGATCCCGAGTGCGGGTGAAGTGCTCTTCGCGCAGGTAGCGGCGACGTTCCTCCAGCGCCAGGGTGAGCAGGATGCCGCTGAACATGCAGCTGGCGATCAGCGCGCGGCCCAGCCAGATGGGCGCGTTGGCGTAGCCGGCCAGGATCGGCAGCGCGAGCAGTCCGGCCAGCGCCAGCAGGACGCAGCTCACCACCAGCAGGCGCGCATAGCGCGCGCCCTGGTGCCAGCGTTCGAGGCTGATGCCCAGGCAGCCGAGCAGGACCAGGCCGTTGGTCGTCATCAGCCAGTCGCCGACATAGACTTCGCCGGCGGCGATGCGGGCCACGGCGGCCGCGCCCACCAGGATCAGCAGCGCCCGGATCAGCCGGCGACTCCAGAACGGTAGGCGGCGCCAACCGAAGAAGGCGCCGATCAGGTTCAGGCCGGCCGCGCCGCAGGCCAGCACGGACAGGTCGGTCAGCAATGGCGCCTGGCCCTTGTAGGCACCGAGCAGGAACTTGCTCAGGCCGAACAGATTCAGGGCCACGCAGACCAGCATCACCAGCAGCAGGGTGAGGGCGCTGGTGGCGCGGCTGCGGTGGTAGAGCAGCTGGACGCCGTTGTACAGCGCCAGCATGGCCAGGCAGCCGAGCAGCACGCCGAACAGTACCAGGCGATGGGTGACCTCGGCTTCGGCGCTGCTGCTGAGGGTCAGGGAGATCCGCATCGGCTGGGTCGATTCGAACCTCAGGAACACATCCAGCGGCTGATCGCTCGCCGGGATGGGAAAGACGAAGTCGCGGCTGATCTGCTGCGGATTGAGCAACGGCCGGGACAGGCCGTCGCGGATCTCGCTGAGCAGCTGGTCATCGCGGTAGGCGAAGAAATCCAGATAGCCCACGTTGGGCGAGACGATGCGCAGCAGGCGCTGCTGGGTGTCGGGCTGGATGCGGGTATGTAGCCAGAGCGCCCCGGGACCGGCGGGGCGATGGGTCTTGGCCACGGTCAGCGGCTTGAAGGCGGACAGGCGGTCGCGAACGTCGTCGAGGCGAAACTCTCCCGAGGCATCCTCGTATTGCGCCCAGCCGGCTTCCGGCGAACTCTCGGCCTGCACGGAATTGGCCGCTAGCAGCAACAGTAGCCAGCTGACCACAAAGCCTATGGCGATCCAGAGCCGGTGCACGAGAGTTCCCTTCGCGGTTACGGATGTCGAGTATAGATCAGCCCGTCACGTCTGTTGACGTAACAGTGTAACGAGCCGATCCCTGGTGAGCGTCACTGTCGCTCGCGGGCGATGGCACGGTAGCCGATGTCGCTGCGGTAGAAACAGCCATCCCAGGAAACTTCCTGGGCCAGGGCATAGGCGTTCTGCTGAGCAGCGGATACCGTATCGCCCAGTGCCGTGGCGCAGAGAACCCGACCGCCGGCGGTAACCACCTGACCGTCGCGCAGCGTGGTGCCGGCATGGAACACCTTGCCCGGCAGCGCTGCCGCAGCGTCTAGGCCGGCGATGGCGTCACCCTTGGCATAGTCGCCCGGGTAGCCACCGGCCGCCAGGACGATGCCCAGGCTCGGCCGCGGATCCCAGCAGGCCTCGATCTTGTCCAGGGCCTCGGCCAGGGCGGCCTCCACCAGCAGCACCAGGCTGGACTGCAGGCGCAGCATCACCGGCTGGGTCTCGGGATCGCCGAAGCGGCAGTTGAATTCGATGACCTTGGGCGCACCGCTCTGGTCGATCATCAGGCCGGCATAGAGGAAGCCGGTGTAGACGTTGCCTTCGCTGGCCATGCCGGCCACGGTGGGCTCGATGATCTCGCGCATGACCCGCTCGTGGACTTCGGGGGTAACCACCGGAGCCGGGGAGTAGGCACCCATGCCGCCGGTGTTGGGGCCGCTGTCGCCGTCGCCGACGCGCTTGTGGTCCTGGCTGGTGGCCATGGGCAGCACGTTCTTGCCGTCGACCATGACGATGAAGCTGGCTTCCTCGCCGTCGAGGAATTCCTCGATCACCACCCGCGCGCCGGCATCGCCGAAGGCATTGCCGGAGAGCATGTCGCGCACCGCGTCCTCAGCTTCGGCGAGGGTCATGGCGACGATCACGCCCTTGCCGGCGGCCAGGCCGTCGGCCTTGATGACGATGGGCGCACCCTGCTCGCGCAGATAGGCCAGGGCCGGCTCCACCTCGGTGAAGTTTGCGTAGGCGGCGGTGGGGATGCTGTGGCGCGCCAGGAAATCCTTGGTGAAGGCCTTGGAGCCTTCCAGCTGGGCCGCACCGGCGGTCGGGCCGAAGCAGGGCAGGCCGCGGCTGCGGAACAGGTCGACCACCCCGGCCACCAGCGGCGCCTCGGGGCCGACGATGGTCAGCTCGACGTTGGCGGCGGCGAAGTCGGCCAGCTGCTCCAGGGCCAGGACGTCGAGGGCGACGTTCTCGCACTTGGCCTCGGTGGCGGTGCCGGCATTGCCGGGGGCGACATAGACCTTGGTGACGCGGGTGTCCTGGGCGACCTTCCAGGCCAGGGCGTGTTCACGACCACCGCTGCCGATGATGAGTACGTTCATGCAGAGTTCCTCTCGGGCGGCCGCAGGGTGGCGTCCGCACTTGAAATGGGAGCGACGGCGAGGCGCGTGCGGCCTCGCCGAGACAGGCGCTTAGTGGCGGAAGTGACGCATGCCGGTGAAGACCATGGCGATGCCCGCTTCGTCGGCGGCGGCGATGACCTCGGCGTCGCGCATGGAGCCGCCCGGCTGGATCACCGCGGTGATGCCGTTGGCCGCGGCGTTGTCGATGCCGTCGCGGAAGGGGAAGAAGGCGTCCGAGGCCATGACCGCCCCGGCTACGGCCAGGCCGGCGTGTTCGGCCTTGATGGCGGCGATGCGCGCCGAGTTGACCCGGCTCATCTGGCCGGCGCCGATGCCCACGGTCTGCTGGCCCTTGGCGTAGACGATGGCGTTGGATTTGACGAACTTGGCCACCTTCCAGGCGAAGATCAGGTCCTGCAGCTCCTGCTCGCTGGGCGCGCGCTGGGTCACCACCTTGAGGTCTGCGGCGCTGATCATGGCGATGTCACGACTCTGCACCAAGAGGCCGCCGTTGACGCGCTTGAGGTCCAGGCCGGGCTTGCGCTCGGCGGGCCACTCGCCGCATTCCAGCAGGCGGACGTTGGCCTTGGCGGCGACGACTTCACGGGCTTCGGCGCTGACGCGCGGGGCGATGATCACCTCGACGAACTGGCGTTCGACGATGGCGCGGGCGGTCTCGGCGTCCAGCTCGCGGTTGAAGGCGATGATGCCGCCGAAGGCCGATTCGCTGTCGGTGGCGTAGGCCAGCTCATAGGCCTGGCGGAGGTCGCCGGCCACGGCCACGCCGCAGGGGTTGGCGTGCTTGACGATGACGCAGGCCGGCTCCGCGTAGCTCTTCACGGTTTCCAGGGCGGCGTCGGTGTCGGCGACGTTGTTGAAGGACAGTTCCTTGCCCTGCAGCTGGGTGGCGGTGGCCACGCAGGCTTCGCTGGCGTGCTCGACGTAGAAGGCCGCCTGCTGGTGCGGGTTCTCGCCGTATCTCATGTCCTGCGCCTTGATGAACTGGGCGCTGAAGGTGCGCGGGAAGGCGGCGCGGCCCTCGGTGGACAGGGTCTCGGCCTGCTGGTCGATGCTGCCCAGGTAGTTGGCGATCATGCCGTCGTAGGCGGCGGTGTGCTCGAAGGCCTTGAGCGCCAGGTCGAAGCGCTGGGCATAGGTCAGGCCGCCGGCCTTGAGGTCGCCGATGATGGACTCGTAGTCGCTGGCATTGACCACGATGGCGACGTCCTTGTGGTTCTTGGCGGCGCTGCGGACCATGGTCGGACCGCCGATGTCGATGTTCTCGATGGCGTCGGCCAGGCTGCAGCCGGGCTTGGCCACGGTGGCGGCGAAGGGATAGAGGTTGACCGCGACCAGGTCGATGGGGCGGATGCCGTGCTCGCTCATCACCTCGTGGTCGACGCCGCGGCGGCCGAGGATGCCACCGTGGATCTTGGGATGCAGGGTCTTGACCCGGCCATCCATCATTTCCGGGAAGCCGGTGTAGTCGGCGACCTCGACTGCCGGAATGCCTTCGTCGCGCAGCAGCTTGTAGGTGCCGCCGGTGGACAGGATTTCCACGCCGATGGCCGCGAGTTCACGGGCGAAGTCGACGACGCCCGTCTTGTCGGACACGCTGATCAGCGCACGGCGGACGGGGAGGCGAGAGGTCTGGTCGGTCATGGTCATGTCCATCAGGAGAAGAGAGGTCGCCGGTCGGGCCCCTGGCCCACCGACGAGGAGGCGGATCAGAGCAGGTCGTATTGCTTGAGCTTCTTGCGCAGGGTGCCGCGATTGAGCCCGAGCATCTCCGACGCCTTGGTCTGGTTGCCCTTGACGTAATTCATCACGCTTTCGAGCAGAGGTGCTTCCACTTCGCAGAGCACCATGTTGTAGACGTCGGTCACCGGTTGCCCATCGAGATGGGCGAAGTAGTTGCGCAGCGCCTTTTCCACGCTGTCACGCAGCGTCTGGCCCTCCTGCAAGGGGGCGGTCAGGTGCTGCTTGAGGTCGCCGTTGTCGCTCACGGGCGCTGTTCCAGTCAAAGAGGTCTCGGTCATCGAATTCATGCCACCTGCTTCCCGGTCGGGGGCTGTGCGAAGAAGGCACGGATGCTGGCGTGCTGGGCTTGAGGGTCTTGCAGCCGGTTGAATTGGGCGCGGGATTCCGTCGCCCCCGGGCGATCGGCGAGGTACCAGCCGACGTGCTTGCGGGCGATCCGCACGCCCATCTCCACGCCGTAGAAGGCATGCAGGGCGTCCAGATGCGCCAGCAGGATGGCTTCCACCTCGGCGTCGCTGGGGGCCGCCAGGTGCTCGCCGGTCGCCAGGTAGTGGGCGATCTCGCGGAAGATCCAGGGACGGCCCTGGGCAGCGCGGCCGATCAGCAGGCCATCGCAACGGGTATGGTCGAGTACCGCCCGGGCCTTTTCCGGGATGTCGATGTCGCCATTGGCGAACACCGGGATGCCGACCGCCTGCTTGATGGCGGCGATGGTGTCGTATTCGGCGCTGCCGAAGAAGCGATCGTCCCGGGTCCGGCCATGCACGGCCAGGGCCTGGATGCCGGTGGCTTCGGCGAGTTGCGCGATGCGCAGGCCGTTGCGGTTGGCGGTATCCCAGCCGGTGCGGATCTTCAGGGTCACGGGAACGTCCACCGCGGCCACCACGGCGGAGAGGATCTCGGCCACCAGGGCCTCGTCCTTCATCAGCGCCGAGCCGGCGGCCTTGTTGCAGACCTTCTTCGCCGGGCAACCCATGTTGATGTCGATGATCTGGGCACCCAGTTCGACGTTGCGCTGGGCGGCTTCGGCCAGCATCGCCGGGTCGCCGCCGGCGATCTGCACCGAACGCGGCTCCTGCTCGCTGGCGTGGATCAGGCGCAGCCGCGACTTGCGGCTGTCATAGAGACGCACGTCGCTGGTCACCATTTCCGACACGGCCATGCCGGCGCCGAGTGCCAGGCACAGGCGGCGGAAGGGCAGGTCGGTGACCCCGGCCATGGGCGCGAGAATCAGCGGGTTGGGCAAGGTATAAGGGCCGATGCGTACCATCGACATATCTTTTTCCCTGGCGAATAGGCGCCTGTTCCGCCTGCGCCGGGAACCGGCCGCGGACAGGGGCTGCTGTGCTTGAAAAGGGTTGGGAATGATACCCGCTCGCCGCGTCGGGATAAAGCGCGAGTTGGCTAGTTTATGAGCAATTCACCCCGGGCTCACTCCGGGGAGAAGAA
>CAUQPA010000225.1:0-6594 GCA_963519325.1 uncultured Pseudomonas sp.
CGTCATACAGGTCCCAGAATTCCCGGGGGATGGTGTAGGGATCGTGGGGATGGGTCAGGGAGACGGTCAGGCAGAAGGGCTTGGCGTCGCCGCGCCGCACATGGTCGTAGAGGTACTGGCGCGCCTTGAAGACCACCTCCTCGTCGAAGTCCAGCTGGTTGGTACGCACGCACGGCCCGGCCTGCAGCACCGAGGACATGTTGTGGTACCAGCTCGGCCGCACCTCGGGTTCATCCCAGTTCACCGCCCAGCCGTAGTCGGCCGGATAGATGTCGCTGGTCAGGCGCTCTTCGTAGCCATGCAGCTGGTCCGGGCCACAGAAGTGCATCTTGCCCGACAGCGCCGTGCGATAGCCGAGGCGGCGCAGATGATGGGCATAGGTGGGGATGTCGGCGGCGAAATCGGCGGCATTGTCGTAGGCGCCGATCTTCGACGGCAGCTGGCCACTCACCAGGGTGAAGCGCGACGGCGCGCACAGCGGGCTGTTGCAATAGGCCGAGTCGAACACCACGGCCTGTTCGGCCAGGCGTTGCAGGTTCGGCAGCTTGATCGGCGAGGCGGCGTCGTACAGCGGCAGGATGGGCGCCGCCATCTGGTCGGCCATGAGGAAGAGAATGTTGGGCTGCTGCACGAGGGTCTCCTGCCGGGATCAAGTTGACTTATGGATCCCATGATCGGCAGGAGCTATAACGCGGTAAAGGTCAGCCAGGCTGATACTTCGGATAAGCCTGGCTTATCCGAAGCAGGCCCTCACAGCTGGAAGCGGGCGACCAGCTGGTTGAAGGAGGTGGCCAGGCGCGAGAGGTCCTGACTGGACGCGCTGGTCTGGTTGGCACCGGCGGCGGTCTGGGTCGAGAGATCCTGGATGTTGCTCAGGTTGCGATCCACCTCGCGGGCTACCTGAGCCTGCTCTTCCGCGGCGCTGGCGATCACCAGGTTGCGCTCGTTGATGCTGGCCACCGCCTCGGTGATGCGTGCCAGCGCCTGATCGGCGGCCTGGGCGCGCTCCTGGGTGGCCTGGGCCCGGCCCTGGCTGCTGTCCATGGCGCGCACCGCCTGGTCGGCGGTCTGCTGCACGGTGCCGATGATGCCTTCGATCTCACCGGTGGAGGTCTGGGTCCGGGCCGCCAGGGCGCGGACCTCGTCGGCCACCACGGCGAAGCCGCGGCCCTGCTCACCGGCGCGGGCCGCTTCGATGGCCGCATTGAGCGCCAGCAGGTTGGTCTGCTCGGCGATGCTGCGGATCACGTCGACCACCTTGCTGATGTCCCTTACCTGGTCGGCCAGCTGCTGCACGGTCTGACTGGAGCTGCCCAGTTCCGCGGTCATCGCGTCGATGGCACCCACCGCCTGCTGTACCTCGCGGCGGCCGGCCTCGGCTTCCTCGGTGGTGGCGTGGGAAGCGGCGGAGGTGGACGCGGCGTTGCGCGCCACTTCCTCGACGGCGCTGGTCATCTGGTTCACCGCGGTAGCCGCCTGCTGGATCTCGTCGTTCTGCCGCACCAGGCCGCGCGAACTCTCGTCGGTCACCGCGGTGAGCTCTTCGGCCGCCGAGGCCAGCTGATCGGAGGCCCCGGCGATTTCCTGCAGGGTATCCTTGAGGTTGCGCTGCATGCCCGCCAGGGCGTCGAGCAGTTGGCCCGGTTCGTCGCGGCGCTGGTTGACCAGGGTCTGAGTCAGGTCACCCGCGGCGATGCGGCGGGCGCTGGCCACGGCCTGGCCAATGGGACCGGTGATGGAGCGGGTGATGAGGATGCCCAGGGCGATGGCCACCACGAAGGCGACTACGATGCCGGAATAGAGCATGAAGTTGGCCTGGTAGGCACTGACGTCGGCTGCCTGAGCCCCTTCGCTGATCTGGCGGTTGTTGGAATCCACCATGATCTTGAGTTCGTCCAGTACCCGCTGGTAATTGGTCTGGACCTCTCCCTTGAGCAGGTCGCGGGCTTGCTCCATGTCGCCTTGTTGCAGGATGGCCAGGGTACGCTCGATGCTCGCCTGGTACGCCGGCCAGTCCTTTTCCATCTGGTCGCCAGCCAGCCGCTCGTCATCTTCCAGCGGCGTGGCACGATAGATGGCGAAGGCCTTCTCGCTGGCCAACTGGTTGGCCTTCATGCGTTCGCGCACCTGCGCCTGCTGATTGGCGTCGGCACCGATGGCGGCCAGGGATACCAGGCGATAGAGGTCACGATTCTGAGCCACCGCATAGGTGGTGGCGGCATTGGTATTGCTCACCGAGACCAGGTTGTTGGAAAAGGTCAGCTTCAGGCTGTCGGCCAGGGTAGAGACACCCTGGACGCCGAGAAAACCGACGACCAGGGTGATGCAGGCACAGGCAACGAAGGCGGTCAGCAACTTGACCGCCAGACTGGCATTGGCGAATCCATTCATAGCAAGCTCCTGAAATGGATAAGGAAGTAAGGAAAAGTAGTCAGCAGCGGATGCTAGAGCGGTTTTTTGTGAACTGGTTCACTATTTTTTGTAACAGCTAGCGGTGGCTAACGCCTCGATTACCTTTTTCTATCGGCAGCTGATCAAGGATATTTAGGCCGCCCATGACTAACCCTTCGCTGGATAGCCTGCGGATCTTCGCGACCGTGGCCCGCCATCTGAGCTTCACCCTGGCCGCGGTGGAGCTGGGTACCACCCAGCCGGCGGTGAGCCAGCAGATCAAGCGGCTGGAGGCCCAGCTGGATACGCGGCTGTTCGACCGTATCCACCGCGGCATCGCCCTGACCGCGGCCGGCCAGTTGCTCCACCAGCATGTCGAGACGGGGCTGGCCAGCATCGATGAGGGCTTGCGCGCCATCACCGCGCAGCCCGCCCACGAGGTGCTGCAGGTCGCCACCGACTTCGCCTTCGCGGCCTACTGGCTGCTGCCGCGGCTGCCGCGCTTCCATGCGCGCCATCCCCAGCTCGACGTCAGCCTGATCACCAGCGATCGGCTACCCGTGCTGGGTGCGGAAGTGGATGTGGCCCTGACCTTCGGCGATGGCCGCTTCAAGCACGGCGAGGCCTGGCCGCTGTTTCGCGAGGAGGTCTTTCCGGTGTGCAGCCCGCGGTTGCTGGCGGATCGTTCGGTACCCCTGAGCCACACCCAGCTGGCGCACTGGCCGCTGCTGCACCTGAAGGCTGCGCCCAACAGTCGCTGGTACGACTGGCCAGCCCTGCTGGCGGCGCTCGACTGTCCTGCGCCGGCCAGCAACCAGAACGGCGCCGTGCTCAGCTTCGACAACTACACCCTGGTGATCCAGGCGGCCATCGCCGGCCAGGGCGTGGCCATCGGCTGGCGACACCTGGTCGATGATCTGCTGGCTCAGGACCTGCTGTGCCGGCCCTGTCCGGGCTCGGCGACCTCGGGCTACGGCTATTACGCGGTGTTGCCGCAGCGCAAGCGGCGGCAACGGCTGCTGCAGCCCTTCCTCGACTGGCTGCTGGAAGAACTGGCAACGCCGCGCGAGTCCCTGGCCGGGGTACGGCTGGCGACCTGAGCGTGGCGCTCAGCGCTCGTAGACTTCCAGCGGTAGGTCGTCAGGATCGGCGAAGAAGGTAAATCTCTTGCCGGTCAGCTCGTCGGTGCGGATCGGCTCGGTGACCACCCCATGGCCCTGCAGGTGAGCGACGCAGGCGTCCAGGTCGGCCACGGCGAAGGCCAGGTGACGCAGGCCCTGGGCCTCCGGGCGCGACGGCCGTGGCGGCGCGCCGGGGAAGGAAAACAGCTCCAGCTGGGCGTGCTCGCCCACCGCCAGGTCCAGCTTCCAGGAGCGCCGGGCTTCGCGGTAGGTCTCGGCGATCACCGGCAGGCCGAGGATCTCGGTATAGAAATGCCGGGAGCGTTCATAGTCGGCGCAGATCAGCGCCACGTGGTGCAGACGGTCGAAGAGGGTCATAGGAAGCTGTTCACGATCTCGCGAGCTAGAGCCGAACAGGGCCTCGGGCCCTGCAAAAACACCTGAAAAAGCATGGTTTACGCGCTAAATGTGCATGACGACCGGCCCGCCGATCCAGGGCGTTGCTGACGCAGGGTGGCCGATCGTGAACAGCTTCTCAGGGTACCGCGACGAATTTGAGGTCAGCCGGCGCGCCCACGTCCAGGCTCTGCAGTTCGTCGCCGAGCTTGCCGCTGTCGGGATCCCGGGCGAAGACCTTGAGCTGGTTGGATTTCTGGTTGGCGACCAGCAGGAAGCGGCCGGACGGATCGATGGCGAACTCCCGGGGCGACAGGCCATTCACCGGATGCCGCTCGACGAAGGTCAGGGTGCCATCGGCGTTCACCGCGAACACCGCCAGCTGGTTGTCGGTGCCACGGCTGGCGACGTAGAGGAAACGGCCATCACCGGACAGGTGCAGCGCCCCGGCGTCACGCTCGCCGGCGAATTCCTGGGGCGTCAGGCTGTAGCTCTGCAACTGGCGCAGCATGCCGTCCTGGTGGGCGAAGGCCATCACCTGGCCAACCAGCTCCAGGGTCAGGTAGGCGTAGCGGCCATCGGTGCTGAACACCAGGTGGCGCGGGCCGCTGCCTTCCGGCACTGGGACGAAGGGAGTCTCGGCCGCCACCAGCGGACGCTCCGGCTGTTGCGGCAGGTAGCGATAGACGAACACCTTGTCGGCCCCCAGATCCGGGGCGAAGACGAAGCGTCCATCGGGGGTGGTCACCGCGGCATGCACATGGCTCGACTGCTGGCGGGCGTGCTGTTCGCTGGGCTGGTGGAATTCGATCTGCGCCACCGGGCTGAGCACCCCGCCGTCCTGGATCGGCAGCACCGCCAGGGAGCCTTCCGGCAGACTGGAGTAGTTGGCCACGAACAGGTACTTGCCGTCGGTGCTCAGGCTGGAATGGGTCGGCTCGTCGCCCAGGCTCTTCACCTGGCTGATCTGCTGCAGCCGACCATTGCCCGGCTCGAAGCGATAGGAGGTGACGCGGCCGATGGTGTCGCCGGTCGAGCCGCGACCGTTCTCGTTGACCGCGAACAGGGTACGGCCATCGCGGGACAGGGTCAGGAAGGACGGATTGGAGGCCTTGAGGATGCGCAGCGGACCGTCGATCTGGCCGTTGCGGCTGTTGAAGCGATAGACGTACAGCCCCTGGCTGCTGCCCGAGGTGTAGCTGCCGACCAGCAGGTTGAACAGACCGGGTTCGGCACGGGCGGCGGCGCCGTACCCCAGGAGCAGGGCGAACAGGGCCAGCGGCAGCAGACGGGGCAGAGCTCTCATGGAAAATCCTTGGCGAGCGATTGGCGTTGAGACCGATGGAAGGCGGTCCGGTTTCGTGTCCGCCGGGGAGCACGGCGGGACGCGCGCGGTCGCTATTCTACTGAAAACTGGACTGGCACTGTGCCAGGGAGGTTGCCATGCGTGTCTACATCCTGTCCCGCCCCACCGGCCCCGCTGGGCTCGTGCAGGTCGAACGGCCCATTCCAGAGCCTGCCCGCGGCCAGGTGCTAGTGCGCATGAAGGCGGCCTCGCTCAACTACCGCGATCTGCTGGTCGCCGAGGGGCGCTATGGTCGCGGTGAGCTGCCGCGCGACCTGGTACCGCTCTCCGACGGTGCCGGCGAGGTGGTCGCGGTCGGCGAGGCGGTGACCCGGGTGGCGGTCGGTGACCGGGTCGCCGGTCTCTTCATGCAGGGCTGGCTGGCCGGGGCCCTGGCGCCCGAATACGCCGGGACCGCCCTGGGCGGAGTGCTGGATGGCGTGCTGGCCGACTACGTGCTGTTCGACCAGCAGGGCCTGGTGCGGCTGCCCGAGCACCTGAGCTACGTCCAGGGCGCCACCCTGCCGTGCGCCGCCGTCACCGCCTGGCATGCACTCTTCGCCAGCGCGCGGCCGCTCACCGCCGGCCAGCAGGTACTGCTGCTGGGGACCGGCGGGGTGTCCATGTTCGCCCTGCAGTTCGCTCGCGCCGCTGGCGCCCAGGTGATCCTCACCTCGTCCAGCGATGCCAAGCTGGCCCGGGCGCAAGCCCTGGGCGCCCACGCCACCATCAACTACCGCACCCATCCCGAGTGGCAGGACGAGGTGCTCAGGCTGACCGGTGGGCTGGGGGTCGATCATGTGGTCGAGGTCGGCGGCGCCGGTACCCTGCAACGCTCAGTGCGCGCCACCCGGCCAGGGGGCGCGGTCCATCTGATCGGCGTGCTCAGCACCGGCGACTTCAATCCCATCGCGGTGATGCAGCGCGGCCTGGTCCTGGATGGCATCTTCGTCGGCTCGCGGGAAATGTTCGAGGCGATGAATCGGCTGCTCGCCACGCAACGCCTCGAACCCCTCGTCGATCGAATCTTCGCCTTCGACGAGGCCGCGGCGGCCTATCGCTATCTCGCCGCCCAGCAACACCTTGGCAAGGTGGTAATCAGCCTGGAGGACTAGTCCAGCACGCCCTGCAGGATGGCATAGACCAAGCCAGTGCCGACGGCGATCAGCACCACGTCGGTACCCAGCTGCCGCCACTGGTAGCCGGGATAGTCCGGTAGTTGCTGGACGATGCCGGGCGGCAGGGGCCGGCCGTAACCCGCTGGCAGCGGACGCCCGCGTTCCAGGCGCAGCCCCGGCGGCAGGGCCTCACCGCGGCCGATCTGGCCACGCAGGGCCTGGA
>CAUQPA010000226.1:0-6575 GCA_963519325.1 uncultured Pseudomonas sp.
GGCTCTATGCCAACATCGCCATCGCCTGGATCTGCGTGGTGGTCGCCGACCTGGTTATCAACAAGCCCCTGGGACTGTCGCCCAGGCACATCGAATTCAAGCGCGCGCACCTCTACGACATCAACCCGGTGGGGGTCGGGGCCATGCTGCTGGCCTCGCTGCTCTCCGGCCTGGCCCACGCCGGCCTGTTCGGCGCCCTGGCCCAGGCCATCTCGCCGGCGGTGTCCCTGCTCGCCGCGCTGGTCTGCGCGCCGCTGCTGGCCTGGCTCACCCGGGGCCGCTACTACATCGCCCGCACCAGCGTGCTGAAGCTGATCCATCCAGCCCAGGTCCATCTGGAATGCGTGCTCTGTACCAATGCCTTCGAGCGCGAGGACATCGCCTTCTGCCCGGCGTACGGCGCGCCCATCTGCTCGCTGTGCTGCGCCCTGGACGCGCGCTGCGGCGACCTGTGCAAGCCCGCGGCGCGGCTGTCCGCGCAATTCGACACCCTGCTGCGCTGGCTGCTGCCGAACACCTCGGTGCCGCGCCTGCATACCCGCCTGGCGCATTACCTGGGCGTGTTGATCGTCATGGTCGGGCTGATGTTTTGCGCCTTGGCGCTGATCTACAGCCAGGTCTCCCAGGGCCTCCAGGGCGACGAGCGCCATCTGCTCTACCAGGGCTTCTTCAAGGCCTTCATGGTGCTCACCCTGTTCGCCGGGGCGCTGGCCTGGTGGGTGGTGCTGACCCGCGAGAGCCGCCACGTGGCCCTGGAGGAATCGACCCGCCAGACCGCCCTGCTGATGCAGGAAATCCAGGCCCACCGCAAGACCGACGAGGCCCTGCAGCGCGCCAAGGAAGCCTCGGAAGCCGCCAACGCTGCCAAGAGTCGCTACGTCACCGGCCTGTCCCATGAGCTGCGCACGCCGCTGAACAGCATCCTCGGCTACACCCAGATCCTGCAGCGCGATCCCGCCAGCAGCAGCCGCCACCAGGAGGCCCTGGGCACCATCTACCGCAGCGGCTCGCACCTGCTGTCGCTGATCGACGGCCTGCTCGACGTCGCCAAGATCGAGGCCGGCAAGCTCAACCTGGAGCCCTCGGAAATCCCCTTCCCGGAATTCATCGAGCAGCTGCAGCAGATGTTCGCCCCCCAAGCCCAGGACAAGGGCCTGAGCTTCCGCCTCGACGCCCAGGGGCGCCTGCCGGCGGTGGTCCGCGGCGACGAGAAGCGGGTCCGCCAGATCCTCATCAACCTGCTCGGCAATGCCGTGCGCTACACCGACCGGGGTGGCGTGGTGCTGGGGGTCACCTACGCGCGGGAAACCGCCACCTTCGAGATCCTCGACAGCGGCTTGGGCATCGCCCCGGAGCAGCTGGAGCGGCTGTTCCAGCCCTTCGAACGCGGTGACCCGTTGCGCCAGGACAACGGCCTCGGCCTGGGCCTGACCATCACCCGCATGCTGGTGACCCTGATGGGCGGCGCCCTGGATGTGCAGAGTACGCCAGGCCAGGGCACCCGCTTCGTGGTGCGGTTGTTCCTGTCCGAGGTACGCGTCCCCCAGGCGCTGGTCCACGTCGAACACACCATCACCGGCTACCAGGGGCCGCGCCGGCGGGTGCTGCTGGTGGATGACCACCTCGACCACCGCCGCGTGCTGGCCGGCATGCTCGAACCCCTGGGTTTCGAATTGGCCGAGGCCAGCAACGGCCAGGACGCCATCCGCCAGGTGGCCCTGTGGCAGCCGGACCTGATCCTCATGGACCTCGCCATGCCACTGCTCGACGGCCTGGAGACCAGCACCCTGATCCGCCGCAACGGCCTCTCCCGGGCGCCCATCATCGTCATCTCCGCCAATGCCTTCGCCGACGACCGCCAGCGCAGCGCGGCCGCCGCTTGCGACGACTACCTGGCCAAGCCGGTGCACACGCCGCAGCTGCTGGAGAAGATCAGGAAGCACCTGGACCTGGAATGGCTGGAGCGCCCCGCGGGGCCGCCCCAGGCACCGTCGCTGCCCCAGCAGGCGCCGAGCGCCGCCAGTCTGGCCGAGCTGCAGGAGCTGGGCGCCCTGGGCTACGTCAAGGGTATCCTCGAATGCCTGGAGCGCATCGAGCGCGACGAGCCGCTCAGCGCCGCCTATGTCGCCAGCCTGCGCAGCCTGGTCAAGCGCTTCCAGCTCAACGACTTCAACCGCCGCCTCAAGGACAGCCTGCAGCCGGCCGACCTGCCCCTGGAAGGAGAACACCCATGAATGCCGTCCTACAGCCCGCTCCCGCCGGCGTCGTGCTGATCGTCGATGACACCCCCGACAACCTCGCGCTGCTCTCCGATGCCCTGGACGCCAGCGGCTACATGGTGCTGGTGGCCATGGACGGGGCCAGCGCCCTGGAACGCATGCAGCGCCGGCGGCCGGACGTGGTGCTGCTCGATGCGGTGATGCCCGGCCTGGACGGCTTCGAGACCTGCCGCCGGATCAAGGCCCAGGCGGAACTGGCCGACATCCCGGTGCTGTTCATGACCGCCCTGACCGAGAGCGAACACGTGGTGGAGGCCTTCGCCGCGGGTGGCATCGACTACGTCACCAAGCCGCTGAAGACCGATGAGGTGCTGGCGCGGGTGGCCGCCCACCTGCGCACGGCCCGCGAACTCCAGGCGGCCAGGAGCCTGCCAGTAAGCCGGCCCCAGGCCCGGACCGCGCTGGACCTCGCCCCCCTCAGCAGCCGCTACCAGCTGACCGGCCGGGAAGTCGAGGTGCTGCACTGGGTGGCCTGTGGCAAGACCAACCGCGACATCGGCGACATCCTCGGCCTCTCGCCACGGACGGTGAACAAGCACCTGGAACACGTCTACGTGAAGCTCGGTGTGGAAACCCGCACCGCCGCGGCCACCCTGGCCATTGCGGCGTGTCGGTAGCGGAGGCTCGCCTGTCGCTTGCCGAGCAAGACCGGGTGTCTGAGGCATACGGCCGACGCCGTTCATGAGCGCCGTTCAAAGCAGCATGAGCCGCAGGCGATAGCCATAGCCTCGGCCAACTGCTATCTAGGAGCTACCAAATCGCTGGCCGTCGCTCGGTAGTGGCGTCTCCTCTCTCGCAGATCGAAACACCCTCATGTCGCTCTTTTACCACGACCGCTACGACCTCCCCTTGGCCACCTCTTCCGCCCTTGCCGCCGAGCATTACCGCAATGGCGTGGACCTGCTCCTGTCGCTGTGGCCCGGAGCGTCCGAAGCCTTGGACGAAGCCATAGCCCTGGATCCCGACTTCGCCCTGGTCCATGCCGCTCGGGCGCGGCACCATCTGATCGACAACCAGGTTGGCGCGGCGCGCCAGGCCATCGTTCTGGCGCAACGCCTGGTCGAGCGGCGTGGGACGGAGCGTGAGCGCAGCCATGTCCAGGTGGTGCAGGCGTTGGTGGCAGGTGAATCCGCACGGGCGCTGCAAGGGGCGCTGGAGCATGCCGACCGCTGGCCGCGCGACGTCCTCATCCTGGGTCTGCCGCTGGGCGCCTTCGGGCTGCTGGCATTTTCTGGGCGGGCCGATCACGATCAGGCGCGGGTCGACCTGTGCGAGCGCCATGCCCGCCATTTCGCGGCGGACGACTGGTGGTTCCTCACCTATCGCGGCTGGTCCCATGGTGAGAATGGCGAGATGGTCCGCGGACGGGCGCTGACCGAAAGAGCCCTCGAATTGCGTCGGCATAACGTCAATGCCGCCCACGCCCTGACCCATGTGCTGCACGAATCCGGCGACACTGTGGCGGCCGAGGCGCTGATCGCCGGCTGGCTGCCCGAGTATCCATGCCACGGCACCCTGCACGGCCATATCGCCTGGCACGGCGCCCTGGTGGCCCTGGAACAGGGCGACAGCCATGGCGCACTGGACCTCTACGAACGCTATGTGGCGCCGGCCGTCTCCAAGGCGGGCCCGCTCAATCGCGTCAGCGACAATGCCTCCTTCCTCTGGCGCCTCTCCCTCTATGGCCACGAGGTACCGCCGGGGCTATGGCAGGCCACGGCCGCCAGTATCGCCGGACTGTTCCAGCAGCCGGGCCTGGCCTTCGCCGATGTGCATATGGCGCTGATCGCGGCAGCGACCGGGGATCGTGCCGCCGTGGCGGCGCGCGTAGCCGGTCTCGAGACCCTCGCCCAAGCCGGTAAGCTGGCGGCCGGACCGGTCGTCGCCACCCTGTGTCGCGCCCTGCTGTCCTTCGCCGACGGGGACTACCCAGGCTGTGCACGCTTGCTGGAGCCCGTGCGTACGGACGTCGCCCGGATCGGCGGCCGCGGTGCCCAGCGCGAGGTCATCGAAGATACCCTGCTGGTGGCCCTGCTGCGCGGCGACGAGCACGCCAAGGCGCAGGCACTGCTGGACGAGCGGCTGCATCGGCGGCCATCGCGCCGGGATTGGTGCTGGCGCAGCACCCTAGCCGGACGTTGATCGAGCGCCTTGGAAGGTAAGCCAAATGCGGCGCTCGTGGCCCTGTGCCAAGCTATCCCTGATCCTGTCTCAGAGGCGTTTCAGGTCGGCGGTAGGCCGGAAATCCGCTGCGTCGAGGCCATAACGCTTGAGCTTGACGTAAAGGCCCGCTCGCGAGATCCCCAGTTGACCGGCCGCCTGGCGCAGATTGCCCCGCGTAAGGTCGAGGGTCGCGCGGATCAAGTCACGCTGGCTCAACTCCAGGGCCGTCAAGCGCCTGCCTGCCTCGTCCATCGCCCGCTCCGCCAGCAGGGCCAAGGGCAGATCAGCCACCTCGATGGTCGGGCCTTGGGCGAGATTCACCGCACGCTCGATGACGTTTTCTAGCTCCCGCACGTTGCCGGGCCAGGCATAGTCCATCAACAGGGCCTCGGCTTCGCGTGAAATTCCGTTCGGGGCTTGCTCCAGCCGGCGGCACAGCGCCTTGAGCAACCTAGCCACCAGCAGGGGAATGTCCTCACGCCGCTCGCGCAGCGGAGGCACCTGCAGGGTCAGCACGTTCAGGCGATAGAAGACGTCTTCCCGAAAGGTCCCGCCGGCCACGGCCTGGACCAGATCGCGGTGGGTGGCGGCGATTACCCTGACGTCCACCGCGAGGGCTTTCTTCGCGCCGACGCGGGTCACCTCGCCTTCCTGCAGCACTCGCAAGAGACTAATCTGGGCGTCGAGCGGCATGTCGCCGATCTCATCGAGAAATAGGGTTCCGCCATCGGCCAGCTCGAACTTGCCCGCCGCGCCGCCACGCGCCGCGCCGGTGAAGGCACCTTCGACATGGCCGAACAACTCGCTCTGCACCAGATCGCGGGGGATGGCGCCACAGTTGACCGCGACGAAGGGACCCTCACGGCGTTGGCTCGCGTTGTGGATGGCTTGGGCGAACAATTCCTTGCCTACCCCGCTTTCCCCCAGCAACAGCACCGTGGATTCGCTGCGACTGGCCGCCCGCGCCAGGCGCAGGCTATTTTGCAGGACCGGCGAGCGGCCCTGGATATCGGCGAAGCTATAGCGCGCCCGCGTACCCAGCAACTGCCGGGTAATCTCACGGATACGCCGATTCTCACGCAGTGACAGCACCCAGCCACCCTGGGCGATCGGACAGGCCGAGGCCAGGCAGGGCAAGCCGCTGCCGTCCGGCAACAACAGCGTGAGGTCGTGGTCCTGGCGCTGCCAACGTCGGTCCAGCCAGAGTTCGAGATCGGTCTCCTGGGCGATGAGACTCGCGAAAGACCGGCCTACCTGGGAGTCCTCGAGTTGTAACAACCGGCGAGCGTAGCCGTTCAGGCTGCGGATCCGCCGCTTCTCGTCGAGCAGGATCACGCCTTCGTTGAGCACCTCCAGCACCCGCTGCTGTTCTTCCAGCAAGGATTTGAGCGCCAGCTGCCGGGAGATGGCCTCGGCCGCGGCCTGTACCGTCCCCAGGGTATGACAGTGGAAGTTTCCGAGCGGCGCGGTGAGGGTCAGGGCGCCGAGCAGCCGTCCCTGGGGATCGCGCACTGGCGCTGCGGCGCAGTGCATCTGTCGTTCGCGCAGCTCACGCTTGAAGTTCTCCCAGGCCAAGACGAATACCAGGCGTTGCTCACGCAACGCCAAGCCGGTGCAGTTGGTGCCCTGTACCTGTTCCAGCAGGCGACTGCCCAGCGGCGTGAGATCGAGGCCACAGGCACTGAGCGTCACGCCCTCGGCATCAGCCAGGTTGAGATGCCCATCCGGATTGTAGCGCAGCAGGTCGGCCATGATCGGCGCGGCGATCTCCAGCAGCTCGCGCTGGGCGACGAGGCGGCTGGCCAGGGCCTCGGGGGCCAGGAACTCGTAGTGAAACTCGTCCGCAGCGATGCCGGCGGCTCGACTGCGCAGCCAGGAGTCGCGAATGACTATGCGGACCGCGGGCAACGCCGTGTCGCCCTGCTGGCAGGCTGTCCAGGCAGCCGCCAGTCGCTCCTCGATCGCCTGCGCGGAAGCGGCATCCTGCAGCTCGGCCATGAAGCGTAACTCCGGTAGCGGATCGTGCGTGTGGCTGGTAGCTGGCATGCGGGCATCCTGACCAGTAGATGGACATGTCCAGTTGGACATGTCTTTTTTATAGACATCCACAAGGGTACGCAAGGACTCAAAGAC
>CAUQPA010000227.1:0-6567 GCA_963519325.1 uncultured Pseudomonas sp.
CGGCCTGGCCATGCAACGCTGGGTCGCCGGACCGCTGCGGCGTTGGTTGCAGGCGCGGCTGCCCAAGTCTTAAGAGATCCTTAAGCCACCCTGGCTAGCCTCGCCGCAGGAATCCGCAGCGGAGCTGAGCCTTGTCCAGCGAATACGAAGTCCACGGCCCCCACGACCACGAGGTGGAACACGCCGCCCACGGCGCCCATCGCCGCGATAGCCTCACCGGTCGCATCGCCGTCACCACCGCTATCCTCGCGACGCTAGGCGCCCTCTGCGCCTACCAGGGCGGCAACGCCGAGAGCCTGGCGCTCTACTACAAGAACGAAGAAGCCATCGCCAAGACCGAAGCCGCCAACCAGTGGGGCTACTATCAGGCCAAGGGCGAAAAACAGAACCTTGCCGACCTGGGCGCGGCGCTCGCGACCAACCCCGACACCGTCCAGCGTTTCACCCAAGACAGCCAGCGCTACGCCCAGCAAAAGGCCGAGATCCGCACCAAGGCCGAAGCCCTGGAAGCCAAGGTCGACGCCAACGAAGCCCTGAGCGAAACCCAACTCCACCGCCACCACCGCTGGGCCCAGGCCACCATGCTGATGCAGGTCGCCATCTCCCTGGCCGCCATTACCCTGCTGACCCGGCGCCGGTGGTTGCAGGCGGCGGTGTATGGGGTGGCGGGGGCAGGGGTGGCTGTAGGTGTGTTGGCGTTGCTGCACGTCTGAGCGCTGTGGCCTCAGCCTTCAAAGGCTTTGCATCGTCCGGCATTTGGGAAAAGTAGAGCAGCCCCAGAATTGCTGTCCGGCCTTTGTTCCCGATTTCACCGTACGTATCAGCAGCGCACTGCCACATCTGGGGCATTGCCGCTCTGCCGTCGGATCGCTTCTGCGCTTGAGAGTCTGCACATGCTCGCGGTGGGTAGCGAGTGTCGGTGCGCGACGACCGGTTTGCAGGGCATGCAGCATCTTTTCGACCTCGGCGTCGCTGAACACCGGTTGCTGGAATGACCGGATATAGCGAATGAAGCCGACACCCTGGGTCACATTGGCCGGCATCTCAGTCTTGAAGGTGCTACTGCCCACGAAGGTGATGACCGAATGCAAATGCTCCGGGTCGATGCCCAAGGCGGCTTCCAGCGCCTTGAGGTGCTTGTAGTTCTGCCGCAACGGATTTTGGAATCTGAAGGTGCGCCTGTAGAGCTTCTGCGTCCACTGCGCCTGGCGTTCACTGCCAAAGATCCAACCTCTCATGTTCTTCGTTTCCACCACGAAGACGCCGTAGCGCGACAGGAAGATATGATCGATTTGAGTGGTGCCATCAGGCGTAGGCAGGGTGACATCGTGCAGGCGGTGATAGGTCTGCTTATCGAGCAGCCAATGGGCGAAAAGACGTACCAGGAGCTCGCCCAGGTACCCCTTCACCCAGGGTGACTTGAGCAGGCCGATGACGAAGGCGAGTGGCAGCAGCCAGAAAAGCGTCGGCGCGAAGGGCGCCAGGAGGGAGAAGTCCATTTCCCAAGCCCTGCAGGTGACAGCACGAAGGGTAAGACTAGTGCAGGCTGGGGATGGGTATGGGACCGTTCGGTAGGGATTCGCGACCGGCTTTCGGATTGGCCCAAAGCCCAGGCACAAAAAAGCCGCGCAACGCGCGGCTCCTGAAAGCTGGTGGGCCCACACGGACTCGAACCGTGGACCAAAGGATTATGAGTCCTCTGCTCTAACCGACTGAGCTATAGGCCCTATAGCGCGGTGAAGTATACCGGGGTGGCGGGGGATCGCCAAACCCTTGTCGGGCATAAAAAAACCGGAGCCTGGGCTCCGGTTTCTGGTGCAGCTATTGCGCCTTACTCGTCGAGGAAGGAGCGCAGGTGTTCGCTCCGGGACGGGTGGCGCAGCTTGCGCAGGGCCTTGGCTTCGATCTGGCGAATCCGCTCGCGGGTGACGTCGAACTGCTTGCCCACTTCCTCAAGGGTGTGGTCGGTGTTCATGTCGATGCCGAAACGCATGCGCAGCACCTTGGCTTCACGGGCGGTAAGGCCGGAGAGCACGTCGCGGGTGGCTTCCTTGAGGCTTTCGCTGGTGGCCACTTCGATCGGGGACTGCATGGTGCTGTCCTCGATGAAATCGCCCAGGTGCGAATCCTCGTCGTCGCCGATGGGCGTCTCCATGGAGATCGGTTCCTTGGCGATCTTGAGCACCTTGCGGATCTTGTCCTCGGGCATCTCCATGCGCTCGCCCAGCTCTTCCGGAGTCGGCTCGCGGCCCATCTCCTGCAGCATCTGGCGAGAGATCCGGTTCAGCTTGTTGATCGTCTCGATCATATGCACCGGAATCCGGATGGTGCGCGCCTGGTCGGCGATGGAGCGGGTGATGGCCTGACGAATCCACCAGGTGGCATAGGTGGAGAACTTGTAGCCACGGCGGTATTCGAACTTGTCCACCGCCTTCATCAGACCGATGTTGCCTTCCTGGATCAGATCGAGGAATTGCAGACCGCGGTTGGTGTACTTCTTGGCGATGGAGATCACCAGGCGCAGGTTGGCCTCGACCATTTCCTTCTTGGCACGGCGGGCCTTGGCCTCGCCGATGGACATGGCGCGGTTGATGTCCTTGATCTGCGAGACTTTCAGCTCGTAGTCACGCTCCAGCTCGGCCAGCTGGGCCTGCTTGGCCTGGATGTCGGCCTGGAAGCGCTCGAGACCCTCGGCGTACTTGGGCTTGCCCTTGAGCAGGCCGGCGGTCCACTCGGTGTTGGTCTCGTTACCCGGGAAGTGACGCAGGAAGTCGGCACGCGGCATGCGGGCATCGCGCACGGCCAGCTGCATGATGGCGCGTTCCAGGCCACGCACGCGGTCCAGGGACTCGCGCACGCGGGTCACCAAGGCTTCGTACTGCTTGGGTACCAGCTTGATCGGTGAGAACAGCACGGCCAGGGCGACGAATTCTTCCACGGCACGGTCGTCGTCGCGGCCGTGCTTCTTCAGCACCTTCTGGGTCTTTTCCAGCTGCTCGGCCACGGCGCCGAAGCGCAGGCGGGCTTCTTCCGGATCCGGACCGCCGTCGCCTTCTTCCTCGGCGTCGTCGCCGTCGCTTTCTTCCTCGTCGTCCTTCTCGTCGTCCACGGCCTTGGCATCGGTGGCCTTGTTCGGGACGGGCAGGACATCGCTCTCGTTCGGCAGGGTGCCGTCGTCGGGATCAATGTAGCCGGCCAGGACGTCGGACAGGCGACCGCCCTCGGTAGTGACGCGGGTATATTCGCTGAGGATGTAGTCGACGGTACCCGGGAACTGGGCGATGGCGCCCATGACTTCGCGGATGCCTTCCTCGATGCGCTTGGCGATCTCGATCTCGCCTTCGCGGGTCAGCAGTTCCACGGTACCCATTTCACGCATGTACATGCGCACCGGGTCGGTGGTGCGGCCGACATCGCTCTCCACCGCAGCCAGGGCGGCAGCGGCTTCTTCGGCGGCGGCTTCGTCGGTATCGGTCTCCGCCAGCAGCAGGGCATCGGCGTCCGGCGCGGTCTCGAATACGTTGATCCCCATGTCGTTGATCATGCGGATGATGTCTTCCACCTGTTCCGGATCTGAAATATCCTCCGGTAGGTGGTCATTGACCTCCGCGTAAGTCAGGTAACCCTGCTCACGACCACGGGCGATCAATTCTTTCAGACGGGATTGCTGTTGCGCTTTTCCGGACATAGGTACCCTTCCACTGAAGGCATAGGCGGGCAAAAAATAAGCTGAACATTATAGCCGGTTAGACGGCGGCCGTGCCAGTTAGGTCACGGAGCCCGCCGGACGGCTGAGGAGTTCGCGTAGGCGGTCCTTGTCTTCGGAGCTCAGCTCGCTCTGTCGCGCCTTGCGTAGGAGTTGCTCCAGCGAGCGATCACGCTGGCTGGCGGCTAACCTCGTTATGGTGTCGAAAAACTGTTGTTCAAGGTTGTCGCCGGCAATCAGCCATTCTTTTTCCGCCAGGGCGCGTAGCAACCGCCCCTGTTCGGTGCCGTGCCAGCGGGCGATGAGTTGCAGGGTGCTCTGCCCGGGCTTCTTCTGCAGCGCCTCGACCAGGGCCACCAGCAGCTGGGCGTACTGGTCGCTTTCCTCGGCCAGGTTGCGGGCGTCCTGTACCGCCTGGGCCAGGGTCGGGTGATGCAGCAGGCTGCGCAGTGCGGCCAGCACCGGGGTTTCCACCTTGACCGGCGGCTGGCGCGGGATGCGTTCGCCGCCCCCCTTGCCGTTGAAGTCCTTTTTCCAGCCCTTGCCGTCGCGCCCGCCCTTGCCTTCACGGCGTGGCGTCCACTGCTGCTGCGCCGGGGCTTCCTCGGCATGGGCATAAGCGTAGTCGCCATAGTCGGGCGGTGGCGCGTCTTGCGGCGGTGCGGCCGGTGCCAGCTGGCTCAGGGCCTCGTTGCCGAGGCCGGTGAGTTCGCTCAGGCGCTGGCGCATCAGCAGGCGCAGGTTGTTGCCCGGGATCTTCTCGATCAGCGGCGCCGCCAGGGTGGCCAGGTGCGCCTTGCCTTCCAGGGTGGCCGGGTCCGCCTCGATCATCAGCTGCTGGAAAAAATACTCGGCCAGCGGCTGGGCCTGCTGGACGAAGCGAGCCTGGAAGGCGTCCGCTCCCTCGGCGCGCACCAGGCTGTCCGGGTCTTCGCCTTCGGGCAGGAACAAGAAGCGCACGCGAAAGCCGTCCTTGAGCACCGGCAGCGCTGACTCCAGAGCGCGCCAGGCGGCGCTGCGGCCGGCCTGGTCTCCATCGAAGCAGAACAGGATGCTCGGCACGATGCGGAACAGCCGCTTGATGTGCTCTTCGCTGGTGGCGGTACCCAGGGTGGCCACGGCATTGCGGATGCCTTGCTGGGCCAGGGCGATGACGTCCATGTAGCCTTCCACGACCAGGATCTCGTCCAGGTCGCGGTTGTTCTTGCGTGCCTCGAACAGGCCGTAGAGTTCCTGGCCCTTGTGGAACACCGGGGTTTCCGGCGAGTTGAGGTACTTGGGTTTGTCGTCGCCCAGCACCCGGCCGCCGAAGGCGATGACCCGGCCGCGGCTGTCGCGGATGGGGAAGATCACCCGGTCGCGGAAGCGGTCGTAGCGCTTGCCGCTCTCGGCGTTCTCCACCAGCAGGCCGGCGTCGAGCATGGCCTTCTGCTGCAGGTCGTCGCCACCCAGGTGCTTGCCCAGGTTGTCCCAGCCCGGCGGGGCGAAGCCCAGGCCGAAGTCCCGGGCGATCTCGCCGGTGAGGCCACGCTTCTTCAGGTAGTCCACCGCCGCCTGGCGCTTGGGGTGATTGCGCAGCGCCAGGCGATAGAATTCGGCGGCGGCGGCCAGCAGGGGGTAGAGCGGGGAATCCGTGGGTTGCCGTGGCTTGCGTCGACCGCCGCTTTCTTCCCGTGGCACTTCCACGCCGGCGCGCTTGGCCAGCTCCTCGACCGCCTCGGGGAATTCGAGGTTGTCGTGGTCCATGATGAAGCCCAGGGCGTTGCCGCCGGCGCCGCAACCGAAGCAGTAGTAAAACTGCTTGTCGGGGCTGACGCTGAAGGAGGGCGTCTTCTCGTTGTGGAAGGGGCAGCAGGCCATCCAGTTCTTGCCGGCCTTCTTGAGCTTCACCCGCGCGCCCACCACTTCGACGATGTCGGTGCGGTTGAGCAGGTCGTCGATGAAGCCTTGCGGGATGAGTCCGGCCATGGTCAGCGTCTGGATAGGAGGGCGAAAAGCGGAGGATGAAGCAGGCCGGGTGGCCAGGAGGGCAGTCTAGCGCCAGAGGGCGCCAGGGCGAAGCAGGACTGTCAGAAACGAACAACCCGACCAGAGGTCGGGTTGTTTGATGACGCCAGAGGAGCGCTGTAACTCAGTACAGGCGCTCGCGACGGCGCTGCTCGCGCTGTACTTTCTTGGCGTGGCGCTTGACCGCGGCGGCAGCCTTACGCTTGCGCTCGGCGGTGGGCTTTTCGTAGAACTCGCGGCTACGAACTTCGGCCAGTACACCGGCCTTCTCGCAAGAACGCTTGAAACGACGCAGCGCTACGTCGAAGGGTTCGTTTTCTTTGACTTTGACGTTGGGCATCCAGGTCGTACCTTCAAAATTTACCGTGGTTTAATCCAACGCTAGCGGCAAAAGGGCACGGGAAGCGTCGGTTTTTAAGGGTTGCGGATAGTAACGCCTCAACCGCCCCGCTGCCAAGCCCCGTTGGACGAAAACCGCTGGCCGGTGCCCGAAGCGACGCTTATCATGCGCAGCCTGACATTCTATACCCTCGAAGGCTTATCTCCATGCGTGTTCTGGGACTGGAAACGTCCTGCGATGAAACCGGCGTCGCCCTCTATGACAGCGAGCGCGGCCTGCTGGCCGATGCGCTGTTCAGCCAGATCGATCTGCACCGCGTCTATGGCGGCGTGGTGCCGGAGCTGGCCTCGCGCGATCACGTCAAACGCATGCTGCCGCTGATTCGCGAAGTGCTGGACGCAGCGGGCAGCCGCCCCGACGAGGTGGACGCCATCGCCTATACCGCGGGGCCCGGCCTGGTCGGCGCCCTGCTGGTGGGCGCGGCCTGTGCCCAGGCGCTGGCCCTGGCCTGGGG
>CAUQPA010000228.1:0-6551 GCA_963519325.1 uncultured Pseudomonas sp.
CTGCTGCATGGGCGACAGCGGGTAGATGTCTTCCACCGCCTGGGCGGGCAGCCCGAGCGCGTCCAGCTGGGCCTGGTCCAGGCCGGCCAGGGGGACATCCGAGGGCGTGAGGCCCGCTGCGTCCGCCTGGCAGCAGTGCTCGACCAGGGCTTGCAGCTCCAGGCTGTAACCGTCCGCCAGCTGGCTGATGTCGGTTTCGTCGAACATTTCCTGGCTGAAGGTCCAGCGCAGTTCGAGCTCGCCGTCGTAGACCTGCCCCTCCACGCCCAGCCAGTTGTCCAAGGGCGCATCCACGCTTTGTTCGGCCCCGACACGCTCGCCAGCGGGCACCAGCAGCGCCCCCTCGCGGCTGTCGAAGCTACCGTCGAACTGCCCCAGGTAGTTGAAGGTGATGCGCGGTTGCGGCAGCCGTGCCAGCGCCTCGCGGTCCGCCACCTGCCCGAGGTGGCGCAGGACGCCGAAGCCGATGCCCTTGTTGGGGATCGCCCGCAGCTGCTCCTTGACCCGCTTGAGGGTGTCCGCAACGCCCAGAACCGGGCTCAGGCGGACCGGGAACAGGCTGGTGAACCAGCCGACGCTGCGGCTGAGGTCGATGCCGTGGAACAGGTCTTCGCGGCCATGCCCCTCCAGCTGGATCAGGACATGCTCCTGCCCCGCCCATTGGCCTACGACCCTGGCCAGAGCGGTGAGCAGCAGGTCGTTGACCTGGGTGCGGTAGGCCGCGGGAGCTTGCTGCAACAGCTGTCGGGTGCGCGCACGGTCCAGTCGGCTGCGTACCACCCGCGCGTGGCGGCTTTGCAGGCCGCCTTCCGGGTTGCAGCATGGCAGTTCAGTGGCCACACCCTCGAGCTGGCCGGTCCAGTACTCCAGCTCGCGCCTGGCCGTCTCGCTCTGGGCGTAGCCCTGCAGATGCTCGGCCCAGCTCTTGTAAGAGCTGGTCTTGGCCGGCAAGGAGGGTCGCACGCCCTGGGCACTTTGCTGGTAGGCCTGCTGCAGGTCTTCCAGCAGGATGCGCCACGACACGCCGTCGACCACCAGGTGGTGCACGGCGAGCAGCAGGCGTTGGGTGCCGTCCCGCAGGGTGACCAGCACCGCGCGGAACAGCGGCCCGTCACGCAGGTCGAGGCTGCGCTGTGCATCGGTGCACAGCGCTTGCAGGTCGTCATCCGCCACGTCATCGCGCACCCACAGCAGGGTCGGCAGGCCGGTGGCGAGGCCGGCCAGTTCCGCCTGCCAGGCCTCGCCGCGCTGTTCGAAGCGCGTACGCAGCCCATCGTGATGCACGACCAGGGCGTGCAGCGCCTGCTCCAGCGCAGCGGCCTGCAGCGGCTCGAGCGGGCGCAGCAGCAGCGCCTGGTTCCAGTAGTGCCGCTCGGGGATGGCCTCGTCGAAGAAGGCATGCTGGATCGGCAACAACGGCAGCTCGCCGGTGACCGGCCCCTGGTCGATGCCCGGCCCGGTCTCGCCGAGGCGGGCCACGGCAGCCAGGGCCTGGACGGTCTGGTGCTGGAACAGATCGCGCGAGGTGAACGCGATGCCGGCCTGGCGGGCCCGGTTCACCAGTTGGATGGAGACGATCGAGTCGCCACCCAGCTCGAAGAAGTTGTCGGTCAGGCCGACCTGCTCCAGCTTAAGCACGTCCTGCCAGAGACCGGCGATGCGCTGCTCCAGCTCGCTGCGCGGTGCCACATAGGCCTGTTGCAGCTGGCTCGCATCCGGCAGCGGCAGGGCCTTGCGGTCCAGCTTGCCGTTGGGGCTCAGGGGCAACACATCCAGGAACAGGATATGGGCCGGCACCATGTAGTCCGGCAGACTGCCGCGCAGTTGCTCCCGGATGCCCTCGCGCACGTCGTGCTGGGCATCGCCAGGCGCCTGGGCCTTGTCCGCCGCCACGACATAGGCCACCAGTTGCAGCGCGGACTCGCCCTGCACGGCCTGCACCGTGGCATCACCGACGGTGTCCAGCTCCAGCAGGCGCGCCTCGATCTCGCCCAGTTCGATACGGAAGCCGCGGATCTTCACCTGATGGTCGACACGGCCGACGTATTCGATGACGCCAGCCTCGTTGAAGCGCGCCAGGTCACCGGTGCGGTACAGACGGCCACCGGTGGTGGAGAACGGGTCGGGGATGAAGCGCTCGGCGGTGAGGCCGGGTCGCTGGAAGTAATCCCGGGCGAGCAGCTCGCCCCCGATCATCAGTTCGCCCACCACGCCCACGGGCACCGGTTGGCCGTTGTCATGCAGCAGGTAGGTGCTGCGCCCAGGCAAGGCGCGACCGATCGGCAGGACCAGCGGCAGCGCCTGGCGGCCCTCGACATAGTCGCTGCAGTCGAAGGTGGTGGCGGTGACTGTCGCCTCGGTTGGCCCGTAGGTGTTGAGCAGCCGTACCTGCTCGAGCCCGGCCTGGCGCCAGGCCTGCACCCCTTCCGGCGGCATGGCTTCGCCGCCGCTGTGCACCTGGCGCAGCACGCCGTAGTCTCGCGGCCCGGCCGCGGCGAACTCCTTGGCCATCATGTTCCAGTAGGCGGTGGTCAGGTCCATGACGGCGATGCGCTGTTCGAGGATCTGCCGGTACAACGTCTCGCTGTCCCACACCTCGGTGCCGCGCATGACCACCGATGCGCCGTGGATCAATGGCCCATAGAGCTGCTCGGCGAAGGCGTCGAAGTTGAAGGTGGCGAACTGTAGCACGCAGTCGCCGCGTTCCAGGCGGTAGTAGTGCACCGCCGCATGGGCGTGCCCGGCCAGGGCGCCGTGGCTGATGGCCACGCCTTTGGGCCGGCCGGTGGAGCCCGAGGTGAACATCACGTAGGCGAGGTTGCCGAGGTGCGCACGCGCGCCGAGGTTATCGGTCGAGGAATGCGCCCCGTCTTCATCGCGGTCCAGGCACAGGGTCGGCAGCGTATCGGGGATCGGCAGGCGCTCGATCAATGCTTCCTGGGTCAGCAGCAGCCGGCAGCCGCTGTCCTCGATCATCGCGGCCAGGCGCTCGCGGGGGTATTGCGGGTCCAGCGGCACATAGCCGCCGCCGGCCTTGAGCACGGCAAGGATTGCGACCACCAGCTCCAGGCCACGCTCCACCGCGACGCCGACCAGCACCTCGGGCTCGACGCCCCGCTCCACCAGCGCACGGGCCAGGCGGTTGGCACGGCTGTTCAGCTGGCCGTAGGTCAGCCGCTGGCCTTCGCAGACCAGCGCCAGCGCGTCCGGATCACGGGCGGCCCGCACCTCGAACAGTTCGTGGACGCACCGCGTGACGGGCTGCGCCTGTTCCTGGCGCCCCCAGCCCTCGACCAACTGGTGGTATTCCGGCTCGGCCAGCAGCGGCAGCTCGCCAACGCTCTGTTGCGGGTTCCGCACCATGCCGTGCAGCAGGTTGGCCCAATGTTGCGCCAGGCGCTCGATGGTGGACGCGTCGAACAGGTCGCTTGCGTAGGTGAAGGAGGCATGCAGGCGACCCGCCTTCTCGAAGGTGTCCAGGCTCAGGTCGAATTGGGTAGTGCGACTCTCCCAGTCGATCACACCCAGTTCCAGTCCGCTCCCCACCTTGAGGGTGGTGACGTCCGCCACCTCGGGCTGGTGGTTGTACATGACCTGGAACAACGGGTTGTAGCTGAGGCTGCGTTCCAGCTTCAGCGCCTCAACCAGGCGCTCGAAAGGCAGGTCCTGGTGGGCCTGGGCGCCGAGGGCGGTCTCCTTAATGTCGCGCAGCAGATCCCCCAGGGAGGTGCGGCCGTCCAGGCGGGTGCGCAGCACCTGGGTGTTGACGAAGAAGCCGATCAGCCCTTCGATCTCGCTGCGGTTGCGGTTGGCGATGGGCACGCCGATGCGCAGGTCGGTCTGCCCGGTGTAACGGTGCAACAGGACGTTGAAGCTGCCCAGCAGCAGCATGAACAGCGTCACCCCATGCTGCCTGGCCACCTCGCGCAGCTGCTCCGACAGCGCCGGCTCCAGTGCCAGCTCATGGCGCAGCCCCTGGTAGCTCGGCAGCGCCGGACGTGGATGGTCGGTGGGCAGCTCCATCACCGGGTGCTCATCGCCCAGCTGCGCGAGCCAGTAGCCGAGCTGGCGCTCCTGCTCACCCGCTTCCAGCCATTGCCGTTGCCACAGCGCGTAGTCGCGGTACTGCACCGGCAGCGGCGCCAGCTCGGGCTCCCGCCCCTGCTCGTGAGCGTCGTAGAGCCGGCAGAATTCCTCGATCAGCACGCCCATCGACCAGCCATCGGAGACGATGTGGTGCAGGGTCAGCAGCAGGACGTGCTCGCGCTCCGCCAGGCGCAGCAGGCGCACCCGCAGCAGCGGCCCTTGGGCCAGATCGAAGGGTTGCAGGGATTGCTCCTGCGCCTGCTGGGCGACGTCCACCTCGCGCTCGGCGATGGGCAGCGCACTGAGATCGCCACGCTCGATGACCAGTGGGGCGTCGAAGGCGACCAGGCGCAGGCTGTCATCGTCGGTTGGCCGGAAGACCGTGCGCAGCGTCTCGTGGCGCGCCACCAGGCTGGCGAAGGCGGCTTCCAGTGCGGCTTCGTCCAGCGGACCGGTCAGGCGCACGGCCGCCGGCAGGTTGTAGGCGCCGCTTTGCGGGTCCAGGTGCCAGAGGAACCACATGCGCTGCTGGGCATAGGACAGCTTGTCGCGCTCAGCGGACTCCACACCCGACGGAATCGGGAACACCGAGAAATCGATGCCTTCCTGGCGCAGGCTGTCGAGGAAAATCCTGCGCTTCTCTAAGGGAAGCTCAACAAATCGGCGAGCGAGTTTTAGGGAGTCTTCTGCATTCATCGGTCTTCTTCCGCGGACGTGGGCTCGAGCGAAAAAAGCTCGATCGTCCATGGAAAACGGATCGAAATCTTGGAAAATTAGCAGGCCGCCACAAACGTGCGCCGGATCAATTTCAGGCGCGGATGGATCCCTACTCTTTTCCAGACTCAGGTATCAGGTTGTAAGAGAATGCAATCTATCGACCGGAATCACCGTAGAGCAGTCAAGGGGATGATCGTGCGGAACAACGCTCAAGGTAGCTTAAGTTATCAATTACAAATTTCCGGATCGCGCCCTAAGCTGCGTTCGATAACATGAGGTGGAAGAAGCAAGTTCCCTATGTTGCGTAGCGAGTTCCCACCTCGATAACTACATCTCCTAGTCGCGCCAATACCGCAGCCTGTTCGCTATGGATGAAGAAATGCCCGCCAGCGAACCAGTCCAGCTGGCAGCGGCCACGGGTCTGCTTGGCCCAAGCCTGCAACTGTGCGGGAGTGGCCTGGTCATCGCGTCCACCCCAGACCCACAAGGGACAGTCCAGCACCGGTCGAGATCGCGGGCGATGACTGCCGCAGAGCAGAAAGTCCGCGCGCAGGACCGGTAGCGTCAGCGCCATGAGTTCGGCATTGGCCAGCACTTCCTCCGGCGTGCCGCCACGGTGGCGCAGGTCGGCGATCAACTCCTCATCGCTCTTGGGCCGACTCAGGTCACGGTCGTAGTCGTCACGGTCGGTGGGCGCCGCAGTGCCCGAGGCGATCAGCCCGCAAGGTGGAGCCCCCCGCTCGGTCATTAGCTGCGCCACCTCGTTGGCCAGCAAAGCGCCCAGACTATGGCCGAGCAATACATAGGGCTGCCGAGCCCGCGGCAGGAGTTCCTGAGCCAGTTGGGTGGTCAGGCGCGCGAAATCGGTCTGCAGGGGTTCACCCAGGCGGCTGCCGCGTCCGGGCAGTTCCACGGGGCAGAGCTCCAGCTCGGGCGGCAGCTGCCGGCGCCAGCGCAGATAGGCCAAGGCGCTGGCACCGGAGTACGGCAGGCAGAATAGCCGCACCTAGGAGGCCTGTTTGTCCATGTGCTGGCGCAGGCTCAGCGGACGCATGTCGGTCCAGACTTCTTCGATGTAGGCCAGGCACTCAGCCTTGAAGCCACGCTTGCCGGCGTCACGCCAACCATTGGGAATGGTCTTGTAGCTCGGCCAGATGGAGTATTGCTCTTCGTGGTTCACCACCACGGTGAATTCGATGTCGTCGCGGTCGAAGACGGAGGTCATGACGGTTTCCTTGGTTGGAGAGTGAAGTTAGTGCGCAGCCCGCACCGCGGCGGCGAAACGCTCGGCCACGGTGTCGATTTGCGCAGGGGTGATGATGAGCGGCGGCAGGAAGCGCACTACGGCACCGTGGCGGCCGCCGAGTTCGAGGATCAGCCCACGGCGCAGGCATTCGCGCTGGATGCGCGCAGCCCGAGCGCCATCGGCCGGCGGATGCTCTTGGGCGTCAGGAGTGCCGGTCGGATCGACGACCTCCACACCGAGCATCAAGCCGCGGCCACGAATATCGCCCAGCTGCGGCTGATCGCGCTGCAAGGCGGTCAGGTGACCGGCCAGGCGTTCACCCATCGCCGCGGCGTGGTTGGGGATATCATGGTCCTGCAGGTAGCGGATCACTGCGGAGCCAGCCGCCATGGCCATCTGGTTACCGCGGAAGGTGCCGGCATGGGCGCCGGGTTTCCAGGTGTCCAGCGCCTCGCGGTAGACCATCACCGCCAGCGGCAGGCTGCCACCGATGGCCTTGGAC
>CAUQPA010000229.1:0-6518 GCA_963519325.1 uncultured Pseudomonas sp.
TATAAGAGTCTGAGCCCTACCTGGTCACCGCCGAGTTGCTCGACGGCGCGGCCCAGGAGGTGCTCTTCATGCACTGCCTGCCCGCCCATCGCGGCGAAGAAATCAGCCATACGCTGCTGGAGGATCCGCGCGCCGTGGTCTGGGATGAAGCCGAGAATCGGCTGCACGCGCAGAAGGCGCTGCTGGAATTCCTCATCAAGCCGCCACTGCACGCCTGATCCTTCCGCGCGCGGGCGGCTCCAGCGCCCGCGCCCAGCTCAGAGCAGCAGGCTGCCGCTGACGACCGTCACGGCGCGCCCGGCGATACTGACGCGATCCCCCTCCAGTCGACACCACAGCTGGCCACCACGCGCCGAGAGCTGCTGGGCGGTGAGCATGCGCTTGGCCAGCCGCCGCGACCAATAGGGAATCAGGCTGCAATGGGCCGAGCCGGTCACGGGATCTTCGTCGACTCCCACGCCTGGCGCGAAGAAGCGTGAAACGAAGTCCACCTCCTGACCGCGCGCGGTGATGATGACCCCCTGCCAGGGCAGTCGGGCGATGGCCGCCAGGTCCGGCTTGCATTCGCGTACCGCCTGCTCCGATTCGAGCAGCACCAGCAGCTTGTCGGCCGCCAGGGCGTCCACGGGCGACATGCGCAGGGCGCGCTCCAGCTCGGGCGTCACCCCTAGCTCAGAAGGCACCAGCGCCGGGAAGTCGAGGGCCAGCAGCCCACTCGGCTCCCGGAAAACCCGCAACACGCCGGCCTGGCTGATGAATTCCAGGCGATCCCCGGGTTCGCCATAGACCTCGAAGAGCACATGGGCCGCCGCCAGGGTGGCGTGGCCGCAGAGCGGCACCTCTACCCGGGGAGTGAACCAGCGGATACGCCAGGTCTCGGCTTCCCGCACCACGAAGGCGGTTTCGGACAGATTGTGTTCGGTGGCGATGCGCTGCAACAGCTCGTCGGCGGGCCAGCTCTCCAGGCGGTACACGGCGGCGGGGTTGCCGCGAAAGGGCTGATCGGTGAAGGCGTCGACCTGGTGAAATGCTAGGGGCATGCGCGCTACCTGGACAAAAGAAGAGAAACAGCGAGCCTCGCGTCCTTCCGGTACCCGGCTCTCACCGTCCCGACAACGACGCTTACAGGGTCAGACCTGACAACGGGTCGGTTGTCGCCCTGGCCCTCTGACCAAAATAGCAGGCGCCGTCGCATCGGCAATGAATTGGGGAACGTCGTCACTGTTTTTGCGCTCAGGAGCTTTGACAGTTTTCATATTTGAAATTAGATTTTCGGTTGCGAACAAATGGCTCAACGGCCACCTATAAATACAACAACCACGAGGCTCCCCATGAGTACTCTTCTCGCTCCAACCCTACGCGGTCAATGTATCGCCGAGTTCCTCGGCACTGCCCTGCTCATCTTCTTCGGTACCGGTTGTGTGGCGGCGGCGAAGGTCGGCGGCGCCACGCTTGGCCTCTGGGAGATCAGTATCATCTGGGGCGTCGGCGTGAGCATGGCCGTCTACCTGTCCGCCGGGGTCTCCGGCGCGCACCTGAGCCCGGCCGTCACCATCGCGCTGTGGCTGTTCGGTGGCTTCGAGCGACGCAAGGTCCCGGCCTACATCGTCGCCCAGGTGGCCGGCGCCTTCTGCGGCGCGGCCCTGGTCTACGGCCTCTACAGCAGCCTGTTTTTCGATTACGAACAAGCCCACCATATCGTCCGTGGCAGCCAGGCCAGCCTGGAACTGGCCGGGGTCTTCTCCACCTATGCCCACCCCTCCCTGTCCATCGGCCAGGCCTTCCTGGTCGAAGCCGTCATCACCGCCATCCTGCTGGCCATGATCATGGCCCTCACCGACGACGGCAACGGCCTGCCCCGCGGCCCGCTCGCGCCCCTGCTGATCGGCCTGCTGATCGCCGTGATCGGCGGCTCCATGGGCCCGCTGACCGGCTTCGCCATGAACCCGGCGCGGGATTTCGGGCCGAAGCTGATGACCTTCTTCGCCGGCTGGGGCGAGATCGCCTTCACCGGCGGCCGGGACATCCCCTACTTCCTGGTGCCCATCGTCGCCCCCATCGTCGGTGCCTGCCTGGGCGCCGCCGGCTACAAGGCGCTGATCTGCCGCCACCTGCCCGGCCTGTCCGGTGCCTGCGACGTACCGGCCAAGGCCGAGGAACCCGCTCGTACCGAGGTCACCTCGGCATCCAAAGCGTCCTGATCGCCACGAATCACAATAAGGAATACGACCATGACCGACCAGAACAAGCAGTACATCGTCGCGCTCGACCAGGGCACCACCAGCTCCCGGGCCATCGTGCTCGACCGCAACGCCAACGTGGTGACCATCGCCCAGCGCGAATTCGCCCAGATCTATCCCCAGGCCGGCTGGGTGGAACACGATCCGATGGAAATCTGGGCCACCCAGAGCGCCGTCTTCGTCGAGGCCCTGGCCCAGGCCAGCATCACCAACGAGCAGATCGCCGCCATCGGCATCACCAACCAGCGCGAAACCGCCATCGTCTGGGACAAGACCACCGGTCGCCCCATCTACAACGCCATCGTCTGGCAGAGCCGCCAGAGCACCGCGATCTGCGACCAGCTCAAGCGCGATGGCATGGAAGAGCACATTCGCAAGACCACCGGCCTGGTGATCGATCCCTACTTCTCGGGCACCAAGATCAAGTGGATCCTCGACCACGTCGAGGGCAGCCGTGAACGCGCCCGGCGCGGCGAGCTGCTGTTCGGCACCGTGGACACCTGGCTGATCTGGAAGATGACCCAGGGCAAGGCCCATGTCACCGACTACACCAACGCCTCGCGCACCCTGCTGTTCGATATCCACAAGCGCGAGTGGGACGCCACCCTGCTCGAGGTGCTGGACATCCCCCGCGAGATGCTGCCGGAAGTGAAGTCCTCCTCCGAGGTCTATGGCCAGGCGCATCTGGGCAGCGGCCAGACCACCGGCATCCCCATCGCCGGTATCGCTGGCGACCAGCAGGCCGCCCTGTTCGGCCAGATGTGCGTGGAGCCCGGCCAGGCCAAGAACACCTATGGCACCGGCTGCTTCCTGCTGATGAACACCGGTGAGAAGGCGGTGCAATCCCAGCACGGCCTACTGACCACCATCGCCTGCGGTCCCCGTGGCGAGGTCAACTACGCCCTGGAAGGCGCCATCTTCAACGGTGGCTCCACCGTCCAGTGGCTGCGCGACGAACTCAAGGTGATCAACGATTCCCTGGACTCCGAGTACTTCGCCACCAAGGTGACCGACAGCAATGGCGTCTACCTGGTACCGGCCTTCACCGGCCTGGGCGCGCCCTACTGGGATCCCTACGCCCGCGGCGCCCTCTTCGGCCTGACCCGCGGCGTCAAGGTGGACCACATCATCCGCGCTACCCTGGAGTCCATCGCCTTCCAGACCCGTGATGTGCTGGACGCCATGCAGCAGGATGCCGGCGAAGCCTTGAAGTCGCTGCGCGTGGATGGCGGCGCCACCGCCAATAATTTCCTCATGCAGTTCCAGTCGGACGTGCTCGGCACCCGCGTCGAGCGGCCAGAAATGAAGGAAACCACCGCCCTGGGCGCTGCCTACCTGGCCGGTCTCGCCACCGGTTTCTGGAGCAGCCTGGACGAGTTGCGCAGCAAGAGCACCATAGAGCGGGTGTTCGAGCCGGCCTGTGACAACGCCAAGCGCGACCACCTCTACAAGGGCTGGAAGAAGGCCGTGGAGCGCACCCGCGGCTGGGCGCTCGACTGACGGCGAAACGACCGGCGTCGCTCGACGCCGGTCTTGCTTTGCGCGACAAGCGCTTTCCACCATCCATCACCTGCGGCATCCTCTGTGAATGTAGTCGATCACCTCAAGGAAGCCGTAATGAGCCTGGCGCCTCGCCAACAACAGATTCTCGAACTGGTCCGCGAGCGCGGCTACGTCAGTATCGAAGAGCTGGCCCAGCATTTCGCCGTCACCCCGCAGACGATCCGCCGCGACATCAACCAGCTCGCCGAGGCCAGCCTGCTGCGTCGCTACCACGGCGGCGCCGCCCACGACTCCAGCGTGGAAAACACCGAATACAGCATGAGAGCCGGGCAGATGCGCGAGGAAAAGCGCCTGATCGCCGAAGCCGTGGCCGCCGCCGTGCCCGACCATGCCTCGCTGTTCATCAACATCGGCACCACCACCGAAGCCATCGCCCATGCCCTGCTCGGGCATCGCAGTCTCAAGATCATCACCAACAACCTGCACGTGGCCAACATCCTCAGCGCCAAGGACGACTTCGACGTCCTCATCGCCAGCGGCAAGGTGCGCAGCGACGGCGGCGTGGTCGGCCAGGCGACGGCCGACTTCATCAAGCAGTTCAAGGTCGACTATGCGGTGGTCGGCATCAGCGGCATCGACGAGGACGGCACCCTGCTGGACTTCGACTATCAGGAAGTCTGCGTCTCCCAGGCGATCATCCACAACGCCCGCCAGGTGTTCCTCGCCGCCGACTCCAGCAAGTTCGGCCGCAACGCCATGATCCGCCTGGGCAGCCTCGAACAGATCGACCAACTGTTCACCGAGCGGGAACCCTCGCCCGCCTTCGCCCGCTGTCTGCAGGAATGGCAGGTCAAGGTGGAAGTGGCGCGCCCGCGCTGACTGCCGGAGGCGACGACCATTCGTCGCCTCACCTTCTTCTATATTCGTTTTTTTTCGTTTTAGCGGTCCTAAGCCCTAGACCTGGCTAGAACCTGTCATTTTGCTGGGCTATCATGTTCGAAACCGAATAATTATGTTCGTTTCACAGGAGGCATCATGGCCCAGGCACCTACTGCAACTCCCCGGACTTACGATCTCGCCGTCATCGGCGGTGGCATCAACGGCGTCGGCATCGCGGCCGACGCCGCAGGTCGTGGACTGTCGGTGTTTCTCTGTGAACGCGACGACTTGGCCAGCCATACCTCTTCCGCCAGCAGCAAGCTGATCCATGGTGGCCTGCGTTACCTGGAGCACCACGAATACCGCCTGGTGCGCGAAGCCCTGGCGGAACGCGAGGTACTGCTGGCCAAGGCGCCCCATATCGTCAAGCCGATGCGCTTCGTACTGCCGCACCGCCCGCACCTGCGCCCGGCCTGGATGATCCGCGCCGGCCTCTTCCTCTATGATCACCTGGGCAAGCGCGAGAAGCTGCCGGGCTCCCGTGGCCTCAAGTTCGACGCCCACGGCCCGCTGAAGGCCGAAATCAAGCGCGGTTTCGAATACTCCGACTGCTGGGTGGACGATGCCCGCCTGGTGGTGCTCAACGCCATGCAGGCGCGGGACAAGGGGGCCGATATCGTGACCCGGACCCGTTGCGTCAGCGCCCGCCGCATCGAAGGCCAGTGGGAAGTCGAGGTCGAGGGTCCTCAGGGTCGCCGGCAGATTCGCGCCAAGGCGCTGGTGAATGCCGCCGGCCCCTGGGTCGCCAGCTTCATCCGCCAGGACCTGCAGCAGAAATCGCCCTACGGCATTCGCCTGATCCAGGGCAGCCACGTCATCGTGCCCAAGCTGTACGAAGGCGAGCAGGCCTACATCATGCAGAACGAGGATCGCCGTATCGTCTTCGCCATCCCCTACCTGGGCCAGTACACCATGGTCGGGACCACGGATCGCGAATACCAGGGCGATCCGGCGAAGGTGGCCATCACCGAGCAGGAAATGGACTATGTACTAGGCGTGGCCAATGCCCACTTCCGCAAGCAGCTCAGCCGCGCCGACGTGCTGCACAGCTTCTCCGGGGTCCGCCCGCTGTGCGACGACGAATCGGACAACCCCTCGGCCATCACCCGCGACTACACCCTGTCGCTGGCCGAGGAGCAGGGCGCGCCGCTGCTGTCGGTCTTCGGTGGCAAGCTGACCACCTATCGCAAGCTCGCCGAATCGGCGATGGCGCAGCTGCAGCCCTTCTTCCCCAACCTGGGCGGCAGCTGGACCGCCACCGCGCCGCTGCCTGGCGGCGAACAGATGACCACGCCGCAAGCGCTCACCCGTGAGTTGCTGGACAAGGTCAGCGGCCTGACCCCGGCCCTGGCACAGCGCTGGGCCACCACCTACGGCAGCCGGGTCTGGACACTGCTGGGCGACTCGCGCTCGGTGGAGGAACTGGGGCCGGTAATCGGCGCCGACCTACACCTTCGCGAAGTCGAGTACCTGCAACGCCATGAATGGGTTACCAGCGCCGACGACGTGCTTTGGCGCCGGACCAAGCTGGGCCTGGTGTTCAGTGACGCGGAACGGGCCGCCCTGGAGCAGCACCTGGCACAGGCCGAGACTGCACCGTCCGCGAAGGACAGCGACGCGGCCTGAGGCGTACCAGGGCCGCGCGCCGCCCTGGCGGAGGCTCGTTGAGCCTGGGACCTGCCAAGGGCATAGGCAGCATCATGAAATACCTTCATGATGCGCCTTTGTCCTCAGTGCCCTGCCATGTTCGAACTCCGCCATCTGAAAACCCTGCACGCGCTACGCGAATCCTCCATCCTGGTGGAAGCCGCGGAGCGCTTGCACCTTACCCAGTCC
>CAUQPA010000230.1:0-6511 GCA_963519325.1 uncultured Pseudomonas sp.
GCTCCACGCCGCGCTCGGCTTCGTCCAGCCGGCCCTGTTGCGCCAGCCAGCGCGGCGACTCGGGCAGGCGCTGGCGCAACCACCAGATGAACAGGGCGAACAGGGCGCTGGACAGCACCACCCAGCGCCAGCCGGAGACGCCCAGGGGGGCCTGGGGCACCAGCCACCAGGACATCAAGGCCACCGCCGGCACCGAGAGGAACTGGATGAAGAAGGCGAAGGCGAAGGCCGAGGTGCGCATGGCCTTGGGCACCAGTTCCGACAGATAGGCATCGATGGTGACCAGCTCCAGTCCCAGGCCGATGCCCACCACGAACCTCAGGGCGATCAGCCCCAGCGCCGTGGTCTGCAGGCCCATGGCCAGGGTCGCCAGGGTGTAGCCGATCAGCGCCCAGGTAAACACCGCCCGGCGTCCGTAGCGGTCGGCGAAGGGGCTCAGCACGCTGGCGCCGACGAACAGCCCGAGAAAGGTGGCCGCGGCGAAGGCCGCCTGGTCGGAGACCCCGAAGACACCCGCTGCGCCGGTCTGGAACAGCCCATCGCGCAGCAGTCCGGGACTGATGTAGGCGGTCTGGAACAGATCGTAGAGTTCGAAGAAGCCGCCGATGGACAGCAGGGCTACCAGGCGCCACAGGCTGCGCGTGGCCGGCAGGCGATCGAGCCGCGCCGACAGGGCGGCGGCGCGTGGGGAGGCGGGCAGGGCGGGAGTGTCGGAAGACGCTGGTGGAGCGGAGGTCATGGGACGCTTTCTAGAGAACGGTCGTCCTACAGCTTACGACTCGGGCCCCGGTGGATGTTGCCAAATATTTCCCTGTTTTGGCTTCTGCGTGGCAGGATCCAGCGTCCGCAGGCCTTGGCTTGATAGTTGATTGCGCGGGTCAGGGTATCAGCGCCAGCGCCGTGCGCAGATCGACGACCAGTACATCCAGATAGCCGCCCTGCAACGCGCCGCGAATGGCGTTGACCTTGCGCAGGCCACCGGCGAGACCGACGACGCGATCGATCTTGAGCAGTTGCGGCAGGTCCACCGAGACCACGGTCTCTTCGCTCTCGTCCAGCACCGGGCGGCCCTGGGCGTCGAAGTACCTCAGGCAGATATCGCCCACGGCGCCACGGGCTGCGAGCACCTCCAGCATGGCTTCGCCATGGTAGTTGCCGCTGTTGCGCAACAGCTGCGAGGGTTCCAGCTCGCCGATGCCGACCAGGGCCACGGTCAGCCGGGCGAAGCGCTCAGTGACCTCGCGGACCTCGTCCAGCTGCAGGATGCGCTGGCGACTCTCGGGCGATTGCTCGATGCTCTGGGAGGGCAGCAGGTAGGCCGGGCAGCCGAGCAGGTTGGCCAGTTGCTGGGTCAGCAGGGTAGCCTCGAAGGCCCCCTTGTTGCCGACCCCGCCGAGCAGCTGCACCACTTCCGTCGCCCCCTGGCGACTGCTGCCACGGTGCATGTGGCCGACCATGGCGCGGATGGTGGAGCTCCAGGAAGAGATACCGATGTGGTCGCGCTCGGTGACACTGGTTTCCAGGTAGTGGGCGGCGGCCGAGCCGATGGCTTGCTTGATGGCTTCTTCGTCATCGCCGGTGGGCTCCACCACGATGGCCTGGCGGATGCCGTAGCGCTGCTGGAGCTGGCGCTCCAGCTCCAGGTGGAAGTTGCGTAGCCGCTGCACCGAGATGCGCACGATGCCGTCCTTGAGCGCGCGGCTCAGGGCGCGGCTGACGAAGGATTGGGACAGGTCGAGCTGGGCGGAGATCTGCGACTGCTTGAGCCCTTCCTCATAGTAGAGCGAGGCGATCTTGGTCAGCAGGCGTTGTTCTTCGAGGTTACTCATCCAGATTCCCGGTACCAGCGGATACGTCGGGCCCAGGGTCGCCGCGCGGCCTGACCGCGACGAACCACCCAAAAGCACGCACGTACCTGTTAGAAAGGCGCATTTTCCCGCTATTTTTGCTCAGCCTTCCCCTCAGCGCCAAGGCTTTTGCGCCCTTGGCACTGCCAATGCCGATCAGGACATGATCAGGCCGCCGTCCACGTTGATCGCCTGGCCGGTGATATAGGCTGCGTCCGCCGAGGCGAGGAAGGCCACCAGGCCGGCGACGTCGGCCGGGGTGCCGGCGCGCTTCATGGGGATGTTGCCGACCCACTCGGCCATCAGTTCACCCTGGCCATAGCGCTTCTCGGGGGTGGAAAGGATCTCGCCCCAGACGCGGTCGTTGTAGTCCCACATCTCGCTTTCGATGATGCCGGGGCAGAAGGCGTTGACCGTGATGCCATGGCGCGCCAGCTCGTGGGCCAGGCTCTGGGTGATGCCGATGACGCCCATCTTGCTCGCCGCATAGTGCGGCGTGTAGATGAAGCCCTGGCGACCCTGGCCGGAGCTGGTGTTGATCAGGCGCCCACCACGCCCGGCGGCGACCATGCGCTTGGCCGCCTCGCGGCAGCACAGCCAGACACCGGTGGTGTTGACCTGCAGGATGCGGTCGAAGTCGGCGCGTGGCATCTGGTCGAAGGCATCGATGGTGATGATGCCGGCGTTCTGCACCGAGACGTCGACGCTGCCGAAGCGCGCCTCGGCATTGGCATAGAGGTCGGCGACCGCCGCTTCGTCGGTGATATCCACCACCAGCGGCAGGATGTCGGCACCGGTATCGGCGGCCAGCCGGGTGGCGGTCTCGTGCACCCGCTCGGCATTGGACACCAGCACCAGGTTGGCGCCTTCGCGCCCGAAGCGCTCGGCGATGCCCTCGCCGATACCCCGGCAGCCGCCGGTGATGACCACGGTTTGACCTGCGAAGCGACGTTCCACGTGAAACCCCCTTAGAACGATGGGCGACCCGATGTGCGTGATCGCCAGCGGACTGTTACCAGCAGACGAAACCACCGTCGACGATGAGATCCACCCCGGTGCAGAAGGACGCCGCCGGGCTGCAGAGGAAGATCGCCGGGCCGACCATTTCCTCCACCTCGGCCATGCGGCGCAGCGGGGTGGTCTGCTCGAAGATCTTCACCTGGTCGGCCACCTCGGGACGGGTGTTCATTGGCGTGGCGGTGTAGCCGGGGCTGATGCAGTTGACCCGGATGCCACGCTCGGCCCACTCCATCGCTAGGCTCTTGGTCAGGTGGATGACCCCGGCCTTGGAGGTGTTGTAGTGGGCCTGCAGGAGGCCACGGTTGACGATGCTGCCGGACATGGAGGCGATGTTGACGATGGCCCCCTTGCCGCGGGGCAGCATGACTCGCGCCTGGGCCTGGCAGCTGAGCATCACCCCGGTGAGGTTGATGTCGAGCATGCGCTGCCAGCGCTCCAGTTCCAGCTCTTCGGCGGGCTGGGCGTTGGCGATGCCGGCGCTGTTGACCGCCAGGCTCAGCGGACCCAGTTCGGCCTCGGCACGCGCCACGGCGGTGGCCAGGTCGGCGGCGCTGGTCACCGAGCCTTCCAGGGCCAGGGCGCGGCGGCCATGGGCCTGGATGCGCGCGACGGTGCCGTCCAGGTCGCGGCTGCCGGGCAGGTCGAAGCAGGCGACATCGGCGCCGGCCTCGGCGAGTCCGACGGCGATGGCCTGGCCGATGCCGCTGCCGGCACCGGTGACGAAGGCGGTCTGGCCGCCGAGATCGAAGAGACGCATGCAAGAACTCCTAGTCAGGCGGTAGCCAATTCCATCACGGCCACCGGGGTGGCCTGTTCACGTTCGAGAATGCCCATCTGCTGGCCACGGCTCATCACCATGACCCGGTGCGACAGGCCGAGGACCTCGTCGAGATCCGAGCTGACCACGATCACCGCCATGCCAGTGGCGGCCAGTTCGGCGATTACCTGGTAGATGGCGGCGCGGGCGCCGACGTCGATGCCGCGGGTGGGCTCGTCGAGGATGAAGACCTTGGGGTTGCGCGCCAGCCACTTGGCGATGATCACCTTCTGCTGGTTGCCGCCGGACAGGGCGGCGATGGCCTGTTCCGGCTGGCCCTTGACGCCGAGGCGGGCCACCGCCTTGCGGGCGAAGGCTCGCAGGCCGCCGGGGGAGACCCAGCCGCCGGCGGCGAGCAGGTCGGTGTTGCCATAGATAAGGTTTTCCTCGATGGCGTGGTCGACCACCACGCCCTGCTGCTTGCGATCCTCGGGCACCAGCACGATGCCGGCCTGGATGGCCTCGCAGGGGCTGGCGAAACGGCAGGCCTGGCCTTCCAGCACCAGCTCGCCGGTCACCTGCTCGGCGGCGCCGGCGATGGCGCGAACCAGCTCGGTACGCCCGGCGCCGACCACGCCCGCCACGCCGAACACCTCGCCAGCGCGCACGGCGAAATCGATGTGCTTGAGCGGCATCTCGCGGCAACTGAGGTCTTTCACCCGTAGCACCTCGCGCGTGCCGGGCGCGGCCAGGGCCGGGAAGATACGCTCCACGCTGCGCCCGACCATCTCCTCCACCAGTTGCCGCACCGGCACCTGGGCGGTGGCGTGCAGGGCGATCTGGCGGCCGTCGCGCAGGACCAGCACCCGGTCGGCGATGCGGGCGATCTCTTCCAGGCGATGGCTGATGTAGATGAAGGACACGCCTTCGGCCTTGAGGCGCTCGACCTGGGCGAACAGCAGTTCGGTCTCCTCGCCACCCAGGGCCGCGGTCGGCTCGTCGAGGATCAGCAGGCGCGCCTTGAGGGTCAGCGCTTTGGCGATCTCCACCAGTTGCTGGGCCGCCACGCTGAGGCCGGCCACGGTGCGGGTGGCCGGAACCTTGAGGCCGAGGCGATCCAGCTGGCGCTGGGCCTCGGTTTCCATGAAGGTGCGGTCGATCCGGCCGCCGCGCATGGGCAGGCGGCCGACGAACATGTTCTCAGCGATGGTCAGCTCCGGCAGCAGACGGATTTCCTGGTGGATCAGGCCAATGCCGGCGGCCAGTGCGGCGCCGGGGGAGTCCGGGGTGTAGTCCTGGCCGAGCCAGGTCATGCGGCCACCCGCTTCGGGCGGCACCAGGCCGGCGATGATGGACGACAGGGTGGACTTGCCGGCGCCGTTCTCACCGAGCAGGGCCAGGACCTCGCCCGGTTGGATATCGACGTCGACCCCGCTCAGCACCTCGATGCCGGCGTATTTCTTGCCGATGTTTCTCAGGCTGAGGGCCGCGGGCTGTTCCAGGGGCATGACGGCGGACATGGGGCCTCCGAGGGAAATCGGTCGCGGTGCCTCCGTGGGGGGAGGCACCGGGTGCAGGAACCAACAGGATCTCGCGAGCTAGAGCCAAGCGACGTTGAACCCCTCTGCGGACGCGGCGTTTACGAGTGGTAAATGAGCAGTCCGAAGAAGGGGTCGACGCCAGCTGGCCGTCGCGCAGCAGATCGTGGTTACGGATGGTTCTCGATGAAGGGAGCGACATTGTCCTTGGTGGTCAGGATCGCCTCCTGCAGCTGTTCCTTGGGCACCTGCTTGCCTTCCTTGAGCGCCACCGCCGATTCCAACGCCATGCGCCCCATCTTGCGGGTCTGCTGGGTCATGGTGGCGGACAGGGTGCCGGCGGCCACTGCCTTGAGACCGGCCACGTCGCCGTCGAAGCCGACGATGGTCACCGGATGATCGAGGTTGGCCACCTTGACCGCCTGGGCGGCGCCCAGGGCCATGGCGTCGGCGCGACCGAAGAAGACGTTGATGTTGGGGTCACGCTGGAGCATGTCCTGGGCCACGGCGAAGCCCTTGTCCTGGGCCCACTCGGCGGGCTGCTGGGCGACCACCTTCAGCTCGGGAAAGGTGGCCAGGCCTTCGGCGAAGCCCTTGGCGCGGTCGTTTTCCGGGGTGGTGCCGATCTGGCCCTGGAGGATGGCGACACGGCCCTTGCCCCCGGTGACCTTGCCGACGTATTCGGCCAGGGTGCGGGCGGCCGCGACGCTGTCGCTGGCGATGAAGGTGTCGCCGGGCGCATCGGGGGCGTTACGGTCGACCGCCACCACCGGGATACCGGCGGCCTTGGCGGCCTTGACCGGAACGCCGGCGGCGGTGGCACCGGCCGGGATGTAGATGAGGGCGTCGACCTGGCGGGTGATCAGGTCCTGGATCTGGTTAACCTGGGTCGCCGAATTGCCCTGGGCATCCACGGTGATCACCTTGATGCCCTTGGCCTTGCCCTCGGCCTCGACGGCCTGCTTGATCTGGTTGAAGAAGTCGGCCTGCAGGTTGGCCACCGCCAGGCCCACGGTGAGTTCCTTGGCCTGGGCATTGAACGCCCCGGCACAGGTCATGGCGGCGAACAGGGTACCGAGCAACAGCTTCTTGGGGGTCAGCATGGAAAGCACTCCGTTGTTATTGTTGTACTGCGGTGTCGATGTCGATGCGGTTCTGACTCAGCGCTGCCCGCTACGGCGGCGCAGGGTATCCAGGGTGACGGCCAGGGCGATGACGATGCCGATGATCACCTGCTGCACGAAGGGCGAGACCCCCAGCAGGTTCAGGCCGTTGCGCAGCACGCCGATGATGAGGACGCCCACCAGGGTGCCGCCGACGCTGCCGACGCCGCCGCTGAGGCTGGCCCC
>CAUQPA010000231.1:0-6508 GCA_963519325.1 uncultured Pseudomonas sp.
GTGCCAAGGTGCTGGGCCACGAAGGCCTGGGCAAGCTGCAGGTGATGATTTTCGAGGAGCTGGTGGAGAGCAAGCTGGAGCAGCCGCACTTCATCACCGAGTACCCCTTCGAGGTCTCGCCGCTGGCACGCCGCAACGACCAGAATCCCAACGTCACCGACCGCTTCGAGCTGTTCATCGGTGGCCGCGAGATCGCCAACGCCTACTCCGAGCTCAACGACGCCGAAGACCAGGCCGAGCGCTTCATGCTGCAGGTCCAGGAAAAGGACGCCGGTGACGACGAGGCCATGCACTACGACGCCGACTTCATCAACGCCCTGGAATACGGCATGCCGCCCACCGCCGGCGAAGGCATCGGCATCGACCGCCTGGTGATGCTGCTGACCAACTCGCCATCGATCCGCGACGTCATCCTCTTCCCGCACATGCGTCCGCAATAAGAGTGGCGCCCCGCCCGGGGGCGTCTCTCCGGCTCCTGTCGACTCGGGCTCTGTCATCAAAGGTTCATTTGGACCTGCTAACAGAGCCCTGATGTCGCGTTTCTCCCGCAGGTAGCCATGACCAACACCCTGATTCCCCTGCATCCGGCCGCCGAACGGCTGGGGCTGCTCTATGCCTATCACTTCACCTCCGGGCAGCCCGGCCACGCCCTGACCATGGCACCGGAAGATCCCTGGGAGGCGGAAGAGGGCGGTTTTCGCTGGTTGCACTTCAATCTGGCCCACGCCGCCGCCGAACGTTGGATGCGCGAGCACCTGGGGCTACCCGAGGAATTCTTCGAATCCCTGCACGCCGGTTCCCACTCGACCCGCCTGGAGCCGGCCGACGACACCCTGCTCGGGGTGGTGAACGACGTGACCCTCGCCTATGGCCAGGTGTCGGTGGACGTCGCCACCCTCTGGGCCTGCGCCCGGCCGGGGCTGCTGGTGACCGCCCGCGCCCAGCCGCTGCGTTCGGTGGATCGCCTGCGCCATGCGGTGCGCCGCGGCGAGGGCTTCGGCTCGACCCTGGAATTGCTGGTGCACCTGCTGCGCGACCAGGCCGATGTGCTCACCGGCATCATCCGCGACACCACGGTCAAGGTGGACGCCATCGAGGATCGCCTGCTGTCCCAGCGGCTGGCCGCCAGCCGCGCCGAGCTGGGCAGCCTGAGACGCGCCCTGGTGCGGCTACAGCGGCTGCTGGCCCTGGAACCGGGCTCCCTGCTGCGGCTCCTGAACCGGCCACCGGCCTGGCTGCGTCGCGACGACATCCAGACCCTGCGCGAGGCCACCGAGGAATTCGACCGGGTGCTGGACGACCTGGCGGCCCTGGTGGAACGGCTCAAGCTCTTGCAGGAAGAGATCGCTGCCGCCTCCGCCGAGCAGACCAACCGCACCCTGTTCACCCTGACCCTGGTCACGGTGCTGGCGCTGCCGATCAACATCATCGCCGGCTTCTTCGGCATGAACGTCGGCGGCATCCCGCTGGCCAGTTCGCCCCATGGCTTCTGGATCCTGGTGGCGCTGGTGGCCACCTTCACGGTACTGGCCGGCAGCTGGGCGTTCCGCAAGCGCGGCGACTGAGCGGCTGCGTGCAACCCCCTGGGGTCCGTCGCGGTCTCTAGAGGAATCGCTGCTGGAGACCGCAATGGACTTCAAGGACTACTACGAGGTACTCGGCGTCGCCCCCGACGTCGACGACAAGACCCTCAAGACCGCCTATCGCAAACTGGCGCGCAAGTACCACCCCGATGTGAGCAAGGAGGCCGACGCCGAGGCTCGCTTCAAGGAGGTGGCCGAGGCCTATGACGTCCTGCGCGATCCGCACAAGCGCGCCGAGTACGACCAGGTGCGCCTCTACCAGCAGCAGGGCGAGCGCTTCCAGGTGCCGCCGGACTGGCAGCCGGGTTCGGGCGATGACTACAGCGATCCCCATGCCGGCTTTGGCGCGGACTATTCCGACTTCTTCGAATCCCTGTTCGGCGCTGCCGGGCGCTCACAGCAGGGCGGCTTCGCCCGGCGCGGCCGCGACGTCGAGCTGGAATTGCCGCTGTTCCTCGAAGAGAGCCAGGCGGGCAGCACCAAGCCGCTAAGCTTCAGCCTTCCGCAGCGTGACGAGCTGGGCCGCCGGGTCGGCGAGACTACCAAGACCCTCAACGTCAAGATTCCCGCCGGCAGTACCGACGGCGAACGCATCCGTCTCAAGGGCCAGGGCGAGCCGGGCGTCGGTGGCGCGGAGGCGGGGGATCTCTATCTGGTCATCCGCCTGGTGCCGCACCCCCTGTTCGACGTGGATGGCCAGGACCTGGTGGTCACCGTGCCGCTCGCACCCTGGGAAGCGGCCCTGGGTGCCAAGGTGCAGGTGCCGACGCTGGATGGCCAGATCATGCTCAGCATTCCGGCTGGCAGCCAGAGCGGCGCGCGCCTGCGAGTACGCGGCAAGGGCCTCGCCGGCAAGGGCGGGCAGGGCGATCTGCATGCGCTGCTCAAGGTGGTGATGCCACCCAAGGGCGATGAAGAGACTCAGGCGCTGTGGCGCCAACTGGCCGAGCGGGCGGCCTTCGATCCCCGCCAAGACTGGAGGAAAGTCCGATGAGCAGTCTGATCGTCCTGCAGGAATTCTGCGTGCTCTGCGAGGTGAGCGAGCCCGTGGTGGTGGAGATCGTCGAACACGGCATCCTGGCCCCGCAACGCGGCAAGCGCCCGGCCGAGTGGCACTTCGACACCGGCGCCTTGTACCGCGCCCGCCGCGCGGTGCGCCTGCGCCAGGAGCTGGAACTAGATTGGGCCGCCACCGCCCTGGCCCTGCACCTCCTGGACGAGGTGGAGGAACTGCGGCGGGAGAATCAGCGGCTGCGCCAGCGCTTGGCGCGGTTTGCCGGTGAAATGCGCGACGTGGGCGCCGATTCGTAGGTTGGGTTGAGACGGCTCCACCGTCGAAGCCCAACAGCTATGGTTGAGCCTTGCCGTGTTGGGCTTCGCTGTGCTCAACCCAACCTAGGGGACTTGCATCCGCACCGGATATCCCCCTCTGCCCCGGGAAAAGGCTGGGGTGAGGGAAGCCAGGTAGCGCCGGTAATGGCAGGGATTCCATCGCGGCCATGGGCCGCTCCTACAGGGCTCATCCGCGGCTGCAGGAGCGGTCGCATCGGCGCACCGCCATGGCCGCGATGTTGTAGGGTGGAAAACCGCGCAGCGCTTTCCACGCGCCTTGCCCAAACGCAGGACGGTGGAAAAGGCTGCGCCGTTTTCCACGCTACGGGCTGCAATATGTTGGGCTTCGCTGCGCTCAAACCAACCTACGGAACGTCCATCTGCATCGGATATCCCTCTTTCCCTCCGGGAGAGGGTTGGGGTTAGGGAAGCCAGGTAGCGCCGGTAATGGCCGCGATGTTGTAGGGTGGAAAACCGCGCAGCGTTTTCCACGCGCCTCGCCCATACGCAGGACAGTGGAAAAGGCTGTGCCGTTTTCCACGCTACACCAGGAGTCCCACAGCCATGCCCAGCCATATCCTCGATCATCGCATCCTCGGTGAATCCCTGCAGGCGGTGGAGATTGGCCTCGATCCGGGCGAGACGGTGATCGCCGAGGCCGGTGCCATGACCTACATGGAGGCCGACATCGACTTCACCGCGCGCATGGGCGACGGCTCCGCTGGCTTGCTCGGCAAACTCTGGGGCGCCGGCAAGCGCATGCTCGGTGGCGAGTCACTGTTCATGACCCATTTCACCAACGAAGGGCGCGAAAAGCGCCACGTCGCCTTCGCCGCGCCCTATCCCGGGCAGGTGGTGCCCCTGGACCTGGCGGCCCTGGGCGGCACCCTGTTCTGCCAGCGCGACTCCTTCCTTTGCGCGGCCAAGGGCACCCGTATCGGCGTGGCCTTCACCCGCCGCCTGGGCGCCGGTTTCTTCGGCGGCGAGGGCTTCATCCTGCAACGGCTGGAAGGCGATGGCATGGCCTTCGTGCATGCCGGCGGCACGGTGATCCGCAAGGAACTCAAGGGCGAGACCCTGCGCCTGGATACCGGTTGCCTGGTGGGCTTCACCAGCGGCATCGACTACAACATCAAGCTGGCCGGTGGCCTGCGCAGCATGCTGTTCGGTGGCGAGGGCCTGGTGCTGGCCACCTTGAGTGGCCATGGCACCGTGTGGATCCAGACGCTGCCCTTTTCCCGGCTAGCCGGCCGGGTCCAGGCCGCGGCCGGCGGCGGCATCGGTGAGCGCCGCGCCGGCGGTGACTAGGCTCGCTGCAAGGCGTTCTGCGGTGCCATGCGCTCCAGCCAGTCGCGCCAGCGTACCCGGCTGTCGTGGACCAGCCAGCCGTCCTGGCGGGCGAAGCTTTCCGACAGCCAGAGGCCACGGGTCGAGACCGGAATCCGCTGTCCGGCGGAGAGGGCATAGAGTTCGCCAGTCGGCTTGCCATCGTTGAGACCGACCAGATAGAGATCGGGGCGCTGCCGGTCCAGCCGCGCCAGCAACTGGCCGTCCTCGATCTTCTCGTCGACATGGAACAGGCTCGGCGTCTTGCACTCCCTGGGCAATTCCAGCAGCAGGTCGTAGACCAGCTGCAGCGAGGCGGTGGGTGTGTGCACATAGGCACGCGGACGCTCCAGTAGCGCCAGACTGCCGCAGCGGACCGGCCGCGCCGCGCCCGAGCGCGGGGTGAGGCGAAAGGCCACGTCCTCGCGATAGGGCAAGGCGGGGGCATAGGGCGTCGGCAACCAGGTGTCGGCGAAACGCCCGCCCAACCAGCCACGCGGTGTCTCGATCAGGCATTCCTCGGCCACCTCCTGCACGGCGGTGAGCAGCGGCAGCGCCAGCTCGTGGGCGGGGATGTAGCCGGAAATCAGCTTGAGCACCACGTCGCCGCGATCGGGCCGGCGCTGGCGTACCAGCAGCCAGTGGTCCTGGCCTTGCCAGTTCAGCGTCAGCCGTACGGAGACCCCCAGGTTGGCCAGCTTGACGCTGAAGTGCTGGGCATCGGCGAGCTCGATGGGCTGGCGGCGTTGCAACATCTCGGCAAAATTCAGCGGCTGGCCGAGGGCCTGGTAGGTGAGGCCATCCGGGTTGGCCTCGACCGATAGCGGCAGGGTCTTGAACGCCTTGGGATTGTGGCGGGCGATGAGCTGGGGCATGGCCGACTCCTGTTGTAATGTGCCGCGGACGCGCCGTCCCGGGCGACCGGGCAGGGCGTCCAGCGGACGAAGGCAAGGGTTCAGCGAAACGCTCTGGATCAGGGCCGAGCGGTGATCACTTCGGCCAGGGTACGGACATTATGTGACAGGTGCAGGGGATCGATAGTGCCGACTATCGCGCCGCTCACTCCCAGCTCGCCGAACACCCGGGCGAAGCTGGCCCGCACCGGATCCTGGCCGGCGCCCAGCACGGCATGACCGCTGGCCAATGCCTTCTTGATCAGGATGCCCTTGCCCAGGGCAGCGGCGGCCTGGATCACCGGGATCTCGGCGTCTTCGTTGAGGTTGAGGGTGACCATGGCGCAATCGCCGGTTTCCAGGGCTTTCAAGCCACCGGCCACGGTCTTGCCGGAAAAGCCGAAGGCGCGGATCAGCCCCTCGCGCTTGAGCTCGGCCAGGGTCTCGTAGCAACCGCTGTCGTGGAGGATGGCCAGGTCGTTGCCATCGGAATGCACCAGCACCAGGTCCAGCCAGTCGGTCTCCAGCCGGCGCAGGCTGCGCTCCACCGAGCGGCGGGTATGGGCCGGGCTGAAATCGAAGCGGGACAGGCCGTCGTCGAATTCCTCGCCCACCTTGCTGGCGATCACCCAGTGCTGGCGCTGGCCGCGCAGCAGCGGCCCCAGGCGCTCTTCACTACGGCCATAGGCCGGTGCGGTGTCCAGCAGATTGATGCCCAGTTCGCGGGCCAGGCTGAGCAGGTCGGCGGCGGCGCGGTCGTCGGGGATGGTGAAGCCATTGGGATACTTCACGCCCTGGTCACGCCCGAACTTGACCGTGCCCAGACCGAGCGGGGAGATCTCGAGACCGGTGCTGCCCAGGGGGCGGTGCAGGCCGTGCAGGGTACGCAGGCTCATGGCAGCAGCTCCTCCCAGAAGGGCGCGGCCACCGGCGGTTGCGGATGGGCGGGCAGGGCGGGGTGCTGCCCCGGCGCGATGCCGTCCCGGTCGAGATTGGCCAGGACGCGGTCGGCCAGGTCCGGTGACAAGGCCAGCTTGGTCGGCCAGCCCACCAGCAGACGGCCTTCCTCGGCAAGGAAGGCGTTGTCCGGGCGCACCAGGCCGGATTGTGCCGGCTCGGCACGATCGACGCGCAGGGTCGCCCACTGGGCGCCGCTGAAATCGACCCAGGGCAGCAGGCGCTGCAACTCTTCCCGTGCCGCGGCGATCTGCTCGGCGGGCTCGCGGGCCACGCCCTCGGCTTCGGCCAGGTCGCCGCCCAGGTACCACAGCCACTGGCCGTCGGCGGTGGGGTGGCTGGTGATGGTCACCCGCGGCTTGGGGCCGCCGCCCAGGCAGTGGGCATAGAGGGGTTTGAGCATGGGGCCCTTGACCA
>CAUQPA010000232.1:0-6507 GCA_963519325.1 uncultured Pseudomonas sp.
GGACCAGGTGCACCTGCATGGTCAGCACGATGCCTGGCTGGTGGCACTCGCCTATCTGGTCGCGGTCAGCGCCTGTTACGTCACCCTGGTGTTCGCCGAGCGCATCGGCCAGACCCGCACCCTGGCGCGCCGGCGGGCCTGGAGCCTGATGGGCGCCCTGAGCTTCGGCTTCGGCGTCTGGGGCATGCACTTCATCGCCATGCTGGCCTACACCGTGCCCACCCGGGTGCACTACGATCTCTTCATCACCCTGGCGTCGCTGCTGATCGTGGTGCTGGCCGGCCTCATGGCCATGCCCGCCCTGAGCCAGCCCGACCTCACCCTGGGGCAGCGGCTCAAGGCCGGTCTGGTGCTGAGCGTGGGCATCGTGCTGATGCACTACACCGGCATGGCCGCCGTGCACACCGAAGCCGTGGTGCTCTATCGGCCGCTGCCCTTCCTGGGGTCGATCGCCATCGCCGTGGGCGCGAGCTTCGCCGCCCTGCAGCTGATCCAGATCTTCCGGCGCCACTACACTGGCATCTATCGCTGGCTGCGCATGGCCACCGCCCTGGTGATGGGCCTGGCCATCGCCGCCATGCACTTCACCGGCATGTGGTCGATGGTGCTGATCGCCCCAACCGCCACCGAGACCACGCTGCAGGGCGCCAGCAATGCCTGGCAACTGGGCGTGGGCATCGCCATCATCGCCCTGCTGCTGGTGGTGGGTGGCCTGGGCGCGGCCTGGGCGGATCGCCAGCTGCAGCGCACGGAACACGACTTGGAGCGGGTCAATTCCCTGGTCGGCCAGCTCGACGAGGCCCGGGCCTCGCTGCAACAGGCAGCGCACTACGACCCCCTCACCGACCTGCACAACCGACGCGCCTTCAACCAGGCCTTCGCCGAGACCCTCGCCCGCCACGCCCAGCAGGGCCGCAGCTGGCGGTGATGTTTCTCGACATCGATCATTTCAAGCGTATCAACGACAGCCTCGGCCACGATGCCGGCGACCAGTTGCTGGTCGCCATGGCCAAGATCATTCGTGATGCCGTGCGCGAAGGCGACCTGGTGGCGCGCTTCGGCGGTGACGAATTCTGCATCCTGGCCAGCCTGGCCAATGCCGACGAAGCCCGCCACCTCGCCCAGCGCATCCTGGAGCGCCTGCGCAATCCCATCACCATCGGCAGCCGCCCCCTGGTGATGACCACCAGCATCGGGATCAGCCTCTATCCCCGCGATGGCGGCTGCTGCGAAGAGCTGCTCAAGAGCGCCGACCTCGCGCTTTACCTGTCCAAGGGCAATGGCCGCAACACCTACAGCTTCTTCGACGAGACCCTGCGCGAGAAGATTTCGCTGCAGTTGGAGCTGGAAGCCGAGTTGCGCGAGGCCCTGACCGAAGAACGCGGCCTGCAGCTGTATTACCAGCCGATCCTGGACGTCGCCAGCGGCCACCTGGACAAGGCCGAGGCGCTGATCCGCTGGGACCATCCGCGCCTGGGCCTGCTGGCGCCCAACTTCTTCCTCGGCATCGCCGAGGCCAACGGCTTCATCGAGGAACTGGACGCCTGGGTGCTCAAGCGGGCCTGCCGCGACCTGGCCGAGCTGACCGCCGCCGGCCTGGGCGACCTGCGCGTCGCCATCAACTGCTCGGCGCTGAGCCTGAGCAATGACGCCCTGCCGGCCCAAATCGCCTGGCGGCTGGATGACCACCACCTCTCGCCCCGTCGCCTGGAGCTGGAGGTCACCGAGAATGCCCTGGTCAAGAACGTGCAACCCACCATCGAGGTGCTGCAGCGCATCCGCGACCTGGGCGTGGCGGTCTCCATCGACGATTTCGGCACCGGCTACTCCTCGCTGGCCTATCTCAAGCGCCTGCCCATCGACACCGTGAAGATCGACCGCTCCTTCGTCACCGGCCTGGCCGAAGGCAATGCCGATCACCAAATCGTCCAGGCCATCATCGGCATGGCCCGGCCGCTTAAGCTCAAGGTCACCGCCGAGGGCGTCGAGCAACTGGAACAGCTGCGGCTGCTCTGCGCCCTGGGTTGCGACTTCATCCAGGGCTATCACATCAGCCGGCCGGTGCCCCTGGCGCAGGTCGCCGAGGTCGTCAGGCGCTACGCCAACGGCGTCTGTCCGCTACAGGCCGGAGCCGACGCCCTGGCCATGGCGAAGGCCCTCGGCTAGCGCTGGCGATAGCGCAGCCAGACGCTGCCGTCATCCTGGGCCTCGGCCGAAGCCAGCGTGAGATACAGCGGCTGCTGCCAGGCCTGTTCGGCGATCTCGAAGGACGCCGGGTGGGCACCGCGCCCGTCCACCAGCGGGATGATCAGCACGCTGATCTCATCCACCAGTCCGGCGGCCACGAAGGAGCCGCTGACATGGGGACCGCCCTCCACCACCAGCCGCTCGATACCCAGTTCGGTATTCAGCAGCTCCAGCACCGCGGCCAGATCCAGCTCCCGCTGGCCACCGAAGACGTAGGAGGCGCCGATGTTCTGCAGGTGGGCCAGGTAGTCGTCGCTCACTCCCTCGGTGAGCACCGCCACCACATGGGAATCCAGGGCCTCGTTCTTTTTCCAGGCCACCTTGCCCTGGGGATCGATGGCGATGGCGTACTTGGCGGCATCGCGCTGGGCGAAGTGATGAGTACGGGGTATGGGCGCCTGGGCCACGCCCGTGGGATAGCCCTCGCCATGGGCGATCTCTTCCATGGTTACCCGGCCGCAGGCCCAGGCATCGAACTCGAAGCGCTCGGCCAGGCGCTCGTAGGTGGCGTCGGCCTGCTTCTTGAGCGGACGTTCCCAGCCATCGGTGAGGGCATGGCCGTCGACCGACGACATCATATGGCAGATCACATAGGGCTTCATGGGGGCTCCCGGCAGTGGCGTGTCACCCTGACACGTCCTCCAGCAACCGACCGATCCGTCCCTGGGGGAGTTCAGCACCCCGGCCTGCGGAAACGAAAAACCCGCCGGAGGGCGGGTTTTCGCGGAGCCTGGCGGCGTTACTTCTCGACGAAGGCGCGCTCGATCAGGTAGTCGCCCGGGTCGCCCATGCGCGGCGAGATGGTCAGGCCGAACTCGTTCAGCACGGCACTGGTCTCGTCGAGCATGCTCGGGCTGCCGCAGATCATGGCGCGGTCGTCCTGGGGATTGATCGGCGGCAGGCCGATGTCCTCGAACAGCTTGCCGCTGCGCATCAGGTCGGTCTGGCGACCTTGGTTGCGGAATTCCTCACGGGTGACCAGGGGATAGTAGATCAGCTTCTCGCGGACCAGGTCACCGATGAACTCGTGCTCGGGCAGGGTCTTGGTGATGAAGTCGGCATAGGCCAGCTCGTTCACGTAGCGCACGCCATGGACCAGGATGACCTTCTCGAAGCGCTCGTAGGTCTCCGGGTCCTGGATGGTGCTCAGGAAGGGCGCCATGCCGGTGCCGGTGCTCAGCAGGTAGAGATGCTTGGCGGGCTTGAGGTCGCTGAGGATCAGGGTGCCGGTGGGCTTGCGGCTGACCATCAGGTTGTCGCCTTCCTTGAGGTGCTGCAGGCGCGAGGTCAGGGGGCCATCCGGCACCTTGATGCTGAAGAACTCCAGATGCTCTTCGTAGTTCGGGCTGGCGATGCTGTAGGCACGCATCAGCGGGCGACCGCCCTCGGTTTCCAGGCCGATCATCACGAACTGACCGTTCTCGAAACGCAGGCCCGGATTACGGGTGGTCTTGAAGCTGAACAGGGTGTCGTTCCAGTGATGAACGCTCAGGACGCGCTCGGTGTACAGGTTGCTCATCGATGACTCCAGGAAAAATCGGTACAGCCCGGGGCTGGATAGAAATTGCGCAACAGTTTATAGAGGGGGAAAATATCCGTGAAATGAATAATTCGAATATCGGTTATCCAAAAGGCAGATATGAGATTCACGTTGCGTCAACTCGAGGTCTTCGTCGCCGTGGCGCGCCAGGAAAGCGTTTCCCGGGCAGCCGAGGCGCTCAATCTGTCGCAGTCCGCCACCAGTACCGCCCTGGGCGAACTGGAGCGGCAATTCGATTGCCGGGTATTCGACCGCGCCGGAAAGCGTTTGACGCTCAACGCACTGGGTCGGCAACTGCTGCCCAAGGCGGTGGCCCTCCTCGACCGCAGCGCCGAGGTGGAAAACCTGCTGCGCGGCAAGACCGGTTTCGGCTCCCTGGAAGTGGGCGCCACCCTCACCATCGGCAACTACCTGGCCACCCTACTGCTGGGCGACTTCATGCAGCGCCATCCCGACTGCCGGGTACGGCTGCACGTGCACAACACCGCCAGCGTGGTGCAGCGCATCGCCAACCATGACATCGACCTCGGCCTGATCGAAGGCGACTGCCAGCATCCGGACCTGGAGGTGCAGCCCTGGATCGAGGATGAACTGGTGGTGTTCTGCGCGCCCGGACACAGCCTGGCGGGCAAACGGGCCGCCCAGGCCGAGCTGGAGTCCCAGGCCTGGATCCTGCGCGAGCAGGGCTCGGGCACCCGGCTGACCTTCGACCAGGCCATGCGGCATCACGCCCAGCCGCTGGACGTGCGCCTGGAACTGGAGCACACCGAGGCCATCCTGCGGGCAGTGGAATCGGGGCTGGGCATCGGCTGCCTGTCACGGCTGGCCCTGCGCGACGCCTTCGCCCGCGGCACCCTGGTGCCCATCGACACCCCGACCCTGGATCTGCGCCGGCAATTCTGCTTCATCTGGCACAAGCAGAAGTACCAGACCGGGGCCATGGTCGAATTCCTCGACCTCTGCCGCCAGCTGACCCTGGGCCTTGCCCGCAGCGACCAGATCGACACCGCGCGGCCCCGCACCCCAGGCTGATCACTGGCCCTGGTAGATCCGCCGATTCTCCAGCTCCCGCTGCTCGTGGCGGCGGTGGGCGCGCAGCGCCAGCAGGGCGAGCACGCCGATGACCAGGCGATAGCCCTGGGAATAGAGGTCCAGCTCGGCGGTGGCCGACTCGCCCAGCATGCCGCTGATCAACCGCACCACGAACAGCGTCAGCTGCACGAAGGCCACCAGCAGCAGCCCGGCCGACAGCCATTCCGCGCGACGGAACGCCAGCACGGCGAACAGCGCCAGGGCGAATTGCATACCGCCATACCAGACCCGCGCCTCGGCGACCGACGCCGAATCCATCAGCACCATGCCGCGGGCGTTGGCCATCTCGTAGGGATAGAACCAGTGCGCCAGGGCGAGTCCAAACCAGACCAGGGCCTGCAGACCCAACACCAGACGTGCGAAGCGAAGCTCGGACATTCCCCGTTTCTCCTTGGGGCCAGAGGTGGATGACAGCCGCTCCAGTGTAGCCAGCGCCGGGAGCGATCTGCACTGCCGATGCAGACCGCCGCAGGCGGGTTAGGGTTCGCCGGGAGGGCTGGGGTAAGCTGCAGGTCTCCACCCTTCCGGCTCCCGCCCCCGAGCCCGCCGCCCGAGAGACCGCCATGCCCGCCGCCCTGCCCGCCCAGCCGCCGCTGGTGCTGTCCATCCAGTCCCATGTCGCCTACGGCCACGTTGGCAATGCCGCCGCCACCCTGCCGCTGCAACTGCTCGGCCTGCAGCCGGTGGTGGTCAATACGGTGCAATTCTCCAATCACACGGGTTACGGTGAATTCAAGGGCCAGGTCTTTCCCCCCGAACACATCCACGACGTGCTCGACGGCCTGCGCGCCCGCGGCGTGCTGGAGCGCTGCGTGGCGGTGCTCTCCGGCTACCTGGGCGACGCCGCCATCGGCGAGGTGATCCTCGGGGTGGTGCAGGAAATCCGCCGCCAGCGCAGCGACCTGCACTACCTCTGCGACCCGGTGATGGGCGACGTCGGTCGCGGCATCTTCGTGCGTCCCGGCATCCCCGACTTCCTGCGCCGCCGCGCCATCGAGCAGGCCAGCCTGATCACCCCCAACCAGTACGAATTCGAGTTGCTGCACGGCCAGCCGTTGGCCGACACCGCCGATGCCGTGGCCGCTGCCCGCTTGCTGCTCGGCCGCCCCGGCCAGCCGGGCCCGGCGACCATCGTCATCACCAGCCTGCGCACCCCGGACCTGCCCGCCGACGTCCTCAGCACCCTGGTGGTGGAAGCCGCGGATGCCTGGCTGGTGCAGACGCCCTACCTGGATCTGCAGCCGCTACCCAACGGCATGGGCGACGTCTTCTCCGCCGTGCTGCTCGGCCAGTTGCTCAATGGCCAGTCCACGCCCGCCGCGGCGTCCCACGCGGTCAGCGCCCTCTACGCCCTGGTCGCCCGCACCGCCCCCGGCAGCCGCGACCTGCCGCTGATCGCCGCCCGCGAGCAGATCGTGCGGCCGGGTGAGCTGTTCGAGGCCCAGCGGCTGGCGTAGGTTGGGTTGAGCGTTAGCGAAGCCCAAGGGTGCCCCGCCTTGGTGGGCTTCGACGATGGCGCCGTCTCAACCCAACCTACGAATACGCCTAGAGGCGAAGGGGTAGCTTTCGGAGGTTGGGTTTATCGCAGCCAAGCCCAACGATTCCGGCCTCGACCCCGCCCTGTTGGG
>CAUQPA010000233.1:0-6497 GCA_963519325.1 uncultured Pseudomonas sp.
CGGGCGCCGAGCAGACCCGCGCCGCCAGCCAGCAGCTCTCCGAGCTGGCCGTGGAGCTGAACGGGCAGATCCGCCGCTTCCGCGTGTGATCTGGCCGGCAGGGACGCCGCTCCCAGCCCTGGACGCGGTGGCAAAACCGGGAGGCGCCCGCTACGCTGGCGCCTTCGCCGGCCGCGTCTTCCCTGCATGAGCTACCGCTACGTCATCTTCGACTTCGACGGCACCCTCGCGGACAGCCTGCCCTTTCTGCTGAGCTGTCTCGGCGAGCTGGCGCGAACCCATGGCTTTCGCCAGCCCGCGCCGGAGGAGTGGCCGCGCTTGCGCGCCGGCTCCCTGACCGGCCTGCTCGACAGCCTGGGCATCCGCCTGTGGCAGGTACCGCGCATCGCCCGCCACTATCGGCGCCTGCTGGCCGAGCGCGGGGACCAGGTCGCGCCCTTCGCCGAGATTCCCGCGGCCCTCGCTCGGTTGCAGGCCAGCGGGCTAGCCCTGGGCCTGGCGACGTCCAACTCCGCCGCCGCCGTCCACCAGGTGCTGCCCCAGGCCGGGCGCCTGTTCGGTGCTGGCGAATTCGATATCCCCCTACTGGGCAAGGCGCGCCGCCTGGCACGCCTGGTCCGACGCCAGGGCATCGCGCCGGCCGACGCCCTCTATGTCGGCGATGAGCTGCGCGATCTCCAGGCCGCGCGCCACGCCGGGCTGGACTGCGCCGCCGTGGCCTGGGGCTATGGCTGCCCGGCGACACTGCGGGCGCAGCGCCCCGATCTCTTCTTCGAACAGCCGGCCGAGCTGCTGCGGCTGACGCCTCCCTCTTGCTGAAGGAATGCCCATGAAGTCTCTGTTGCTGGTATCCGGTCTCTGTCTGAGTGGTTTGCTGCACGCCGCCGAGTTGCAGGTGCGGGTCGAGACGGTCGACGCCTCGGGTGGCCAGCTGCTACTCGCCGTGTTCGCCAACGAAGAGGCCTGGAAGGAGCACCGGCTGCCGGTCGCCCAGGCCCACCTCGCCGCCCAGCCGGGCGCCCAGGAACAGCGCTTCGACCTGCCGCCCGGGCGCTATGCGGTGTCGGTCATCCACGACAGCAACGGCAACAGCACGCTGGATACCAATTTCATCGGCATGCCCACCGAGCAATACGGCTACAGCAACAATCCTCCCTTGCGCATGCGCATGGCCACCTTCGAGGAATGTGCCTTCAACCTGCCGGCGGAAGGACTGCGACAACAGGTGACCTTGCGCTAGCCGCAGGCTTCGTACACAGGCTTCCCAACAGAAAATCAACAGAATTATCCACAGCTGCTTTTAGCGGCCATAGGTGAGTCAGCCGTTGAGCAAGAGTGGATAACTCCCTGGTGCCACTCAGGAAAGTCCTTGACTCACCGATCCGGGGCCAGATTGATCATTATTTGATCTATTCTCTGCAGGCCGCGTCATTGCTGGGTTTCAGCACTGAGCGAACATCCTATCCACAGGCCTATGCAGTTCTATTGTGGGTTGTGGAAAACAGTCCATTAAAGATTGATCATTTTTTGTACGATCTTCCGCAAGCCTTGCCAAGCCTGGCCTGCAGGTCGAGTCCCACATCTTTTCCACAGGCGCGCACACAGTAGATGTGGGAAAACCAGGCCTTCACCCTCCCGTCTGGTCCCCAAGACAACCCCGTCAAATCTGCTCAATCTTTGAGCAGATTTCGTCTGGCTGTCGCCTAGGAGGTTGCTGACACCTTGCTCAGGGCTTATCCACAGCCTTTACGTTCCAGGCAAGGACGCCGGAGTCTGCCGTCGTTCGTCTTTTGACCCCAGTATCCGGCCATCAGAGATTCGATCAACAAGCATCTTGTCCGCGCAAACCGGCTAGGGCAGGCGTTTGCGCTGGAAGCGAACAGACTGCCCACAGGGTTATGCACAGGTTGTAAAGAATCCAGACATGAAAAAGGACCGCCTGAGCGGTCCTTTTCGGTGTATCGCCTGGGTTCAGCGCGCGGTGCGGACACTCGCCGACAACTGCTTGCACAGGCCGAGCACGCCGTCGATGGCGGCGCCGCTGGACTTAGCCTTGGCGATCTGGTCGACGAAGGCCGAACCCACTACCACGCCGTCGGCGAGCCGGGCGATGACGCGCGCCTGCTCCGGGGTGCGGATGCCGAAGCCTACCGCCAGGGGCAGGTCGGTGAAGCGGCGCAGGCGGGCCACGGCGGCTTCGACGTGCTCGGTGGTAGCCGAGCCGGCACCGGTCACGCCGGCGACGGAGACGTAGTAGACGAACCCCGAGCTGGTGTTTAGCACCCGCGGCAGGCGGGCGTCGTCGGTGGTCGGGGTGGTCAGGCGGATGAAGTCGATGCCGGCGGCCTGGGCCGGCAGCGCAAGCTCGGCGTCATGCTCGGGTGGCAGGTCGACCACGATCAGGCCATCCACCCCGGCTTCGGCCGCTTCCGCCAGGAAGCGCTCCACGCCATAGCGATGGATGGGGTTGTAGTAGCCCATCAGCACCAGCGGCGTTTCCCGCTCGTCACGGCGGAAATCACGCACCATCTCCAGGGTCTTGGCCAGGTTCTGGCCGCCCTGCAGGGCGCGCAGCGCGGCGGCCTGGATGGCCGGGCCGTCGGCCATGGGATCGGTGAAGGGCATGCCCAGCTCGATGACATCGGCACCGGCGGCCGGCAGGCCCTTGAGGATGGCCAGGGCGGTGGCGTAATCCGGATCGCCGGCGGTGGTGTAGGTGACCAGGGCGGCGCGGCCCTCGGCCTTCAGCGCGGCGAAGCGGGTTTCCAGGCGGCTCATAGCTTGTCTCCCAGGTGGCTCATCACGGTCTGCATGTCCTTGTCGCCGCGGCCCGAGAGGCAGATCACCATCAGGTGGTCCTTGGGCAGGTGCGGAGCGCGCTTGTAGGCCTCGGCCAGGGCGTGGGCGGTTTCCAGCGCCGGGATGATGCCTTCCAGACGGCAGGTCTGGTGGAAGGCCTTGAGCGCCTCGTCGTCGTTGATCGGCACGTACTCCACGCGCTTCACGTCGTGCAGGTGGGCATGCTCCGGGCCGATGCCGGGGTAGTCCAGGCCGGCGGAGATCGAGTGGGCGTCGATGATCTGGCCATCGTCATCCTGCAACAGGAAGGTGCGGTTGCCGTGCAGCACCCCCGGGACCCCGCCGTTGAGGCTGGAGGCATGCTTGTCGGTGTCCACGCCGTGACCACCGGCTTCGACGCCGATGATGGCCACCTCGGTGTCATCGAGGAATTCGTGGAACAGGCCCATGGCGTTGGAGCCGCCACCGACGCAGGCGATCAGGCTGTCGGGCAGACGGCCTTCCTTTTCCAGGATCTGGGCGCGGGTCTCGCGACCGATCACCGCCTGGAAGTCACGGACCATGGCCGGATAGGGATGCGGACCGGCCACGGTACCGATCAGGTAGAAGGTATCGGCGACGTTGGTCACCCAGTCGCGCAGCGCCTCGTTCATGGCGTCCTTGAGGGTGCCGGTACCGGACGTGACCGGAACCACCTCGGCGCCCAGCAGCTTCATGCGGAAGACGTTGGCCTGCTGGCGGTCGATGTCGGTGCTGCCCATGTAGATGACGCAGGGCAGGCCGAAGCGCGCGGCGACGGTCGCGGTGGCCACGCCGTGCATGCCGGCGCCGGTCTCGGCGATGATGCGGGTCTTGCCCATGCGCTTGGCCAGCAGGATCTGGCCGATGCAGTTGTTGATCTTGTGCGCGCCGGTATGGTTCAGCTCTTCACGCTTCAGATAGATCTTGGCGCCCCCGAAGTGCTCGGTCAGGCGCTCGGCGAAGTACAGCGGATTGGGCCGACCCACGTAGTCGCGCTGGAAATAGGCCAATTGGTCGAGGAACGCCGGATCCTGCATGGCGGTTTCGTATTCGTGCTGCAGATCGAGGATCAGCGGCATCAGGGTTTCGGCGACATAGCGGCCACCGAACTGGCCGAACATGCCCTGGGCATCGGGGCCCTGGCGATAAGCGGTCTGGGTCATGGGATTCTCCTGCGAAGATGGAGCTACCTTACCTGCTTGAGTGCCGGCGATAAATCGATAAGATCGCACTGATCCGTTAGGAAAACTCACAGATGAGCGATCCCCACGATTTGCCCCCGCTGAACGCCCTGCGCGCCTTCGAAGCCACTGCTCGCCTGGGCGGCATGAGTCGCGCCGGCGACGAGCTGCATGTCACCCATGGCGCCGTGAGTCGCCAGATACGTGCACTGGAGGAACAGCTGGGCGTGGCCCTGTTTCGCCGTGAAGGCCGCGGCCTGGCCTTGACCGAGGCCGGCCTGCGGCTGCGCGACGTGAGTGCCGAGACCTTCACCCGACTGCGTGAGGTCTGCGCCGAACTCAAGGCCGGCAGTCGCCAGGGGCCTTTCGTGCTGGGTTGTCCGGGCAGCCTGGTGGCGCGCTGGTTCATCCCGCGGCTGGATCGCCTCAATCGGGATCTGCCCGAGCTGCGCCTGCATCTCTCGACCCGTACCGACGATACGCCGCTGGCCGCCGCTGGCCTGGATGCCAGCCTGCTGTTCACCGAGACCGCGCCGCCGCTGGACGTCACTCCCTACCACCTGGCGCCCGAGCGCATCGGTCCGGTGCTGAGTCCCTATTGTCCCGCCTATCTGCGCCTCAAGGACGGCGACCTGTCGGCGCTGCTGGCAGAGCCGCTGCTGCATACCCTATCGCGGCCCCAGGCCTGGCCGCAGTGGTTCACCACCCAGGGGCTGGGACACCCGGCGCTGACCTACGGGCAGGGCTTCGAGCACCTCTATTACCTGCTGGAGGCGGCATTGTCGGGTTTAGGCGTGGCGATCGCGCCGGAGCCACTGGTAGCGGCGGACTTGAAGGCGGGGCGACTGGTGGCGCCTTGGGGATTCGCGGCGACCGGTGCGGAGCTGGCACTGTGGGCGCCGGGTCGACTGGCGGATGAACGGGTGGAGCGGTTGGCGGCCTGGCTCAGGCGGGAGCTGGCCGAGGCCTGATGCCAAAGGCATCCCGCAGGATGCCTTTGCCGGGTGCTATCAGTGGTCGCCGCGCAGCAGCGCCCAGCCGACCAGGATGGTCACGCCCGCAGCGATGCCAACGGTCGCCCAGGGATGTTCGCGGGCTACGCCGCTGGCGGCACGACCGTACTGACGGGTCAGCCGGCGAACGTCGTCATAGACCTCTTCCAGCGAATCGCCCGAATTGTGGAAGGCTTCGCGAGCGGTGCTCTTGAGGGAGCTCAGACCACTGCGGGACTCACGCGCAGCGTTCTTCTTCAGGGATGCCAGCGAGTCGAGCAGGCTGTTGATTTCGTTCTCGATGCTGGCGATGGACGCCTGGTAATCGGTGTTACGGGCCATGACAACCTCCTGGATGGACGGATTCAGGGAATGTGACTACCGAGCCGGTGGAAAGTGCAGCAAAGCCTCGCCCGAGAGCCTGGCCAGTGAACTTATCGGGGCATTCCGCGGCCTGAAATGTCAGTAGCACCCTTCCCGGCGAGTCGACCGCGACACCGGTCAACGCGTTGCCGGCCACCGGCTGCAACGCTCGTCATTGCTGACCCAGGAGACTGTTCATGTCCGATCATCACACCTACAAGAAGCTGGAAATCGTTGGCTCCTCCACCACCAGCGTCGAGGACGCCATCAACAATGCCCTGGCCGAGACCGCCAAGTCGGTGAAGAACCTCGAATGGTTCGAAGTAGGCGAGATCCGCGGGCACATCCAGGATGCCAAGGTAGCCCACTACCAGGTCACCCTGAAGATCGGCTTCCGTATCGAAGCCAGCTGAGTAGATACTCCAGACTTCACCCCTTCGCAAAAGGACAGGCAAGATGCGTAGAGTCGTGATCACCCTCGGTTTGTTGGCCCTGAGCGGCGGCGCCTTCGCCGCCGGTACCTCCTGCGACACGGTCAAGGCCGATATCGATGCCAAGCTGCAGGCCAAACAGGTCGCGCACTACAGCCTCGAGGTCGTGGACAAGGGCAGCGCCAGCGCCTCCGCCAAGGTGGTGGGCAGCTGCGAAGGCGGTAACAAGGACATCGTCTACCAGCGTCGCTGACAGGTCTCCCGCTGCCGTCTGGCCGCGGGCCTTGCTGCTTTAGAGATCCGCCGCGGGTCCGAAGAACTCGTGGCGGATCTGTCTTTCCGGTACACCCAACGCCAGCAGATCGCGGCGCACCTGCGCCATGAAGGGTTGTGGACCGAGCACATAGGCGTCCAGGTCGCGCGACTTGGGCAGCCAGCGCTGCAGGCGCACGCGATCCAGCCGTGAGGCGTAGGCTTCTTCGATTCGGGGTTCGCTGTAGCAGAAGTACAGTTGCAGCTGCGGATGATGGGCGGCCTGCTCCTCCAGCCAGTGACCAAAGGCCTGCACCCCGGCGTGCCGGGTGCAATGGATCAGCTGGATCGGCCGTCCGCTGGGCAGCGCCGCGGACACCATGGGCAGTAGCGGCGTGATGCCCACGCCACCGGCGATCAGCAGCAGCGGCTTGGTCGATTCCTGCAGGACGAATTCG
>CAUQPA010000234.1:0-6468 GCA_963519325.1 uncultured Pseudomonas sp.
CTCTTTTCCACCAGCTCGGGGGTGAGCGCCGACCAGGCCGGCAGCATCAGCGCGGTGCCCACGCCCATGGCCAGGGTTAGGCCGAGCAGCAGCGGCACGCTCATCCAGCCGGCCAGTGTCAGGCCGGCCAGTGTCAGGCCGGCCAGTGTCAGGCCGGCCAGGGCCAGGGCTACCGCGGCCATCCACAGCTGCACGCCGAGCAGGTAGCGGCGTCGGTCGACGATGTCGGCCAGGGCGCCGGCCGGCAGCGCCAGCAGGAACATCGGCAGCGCCCCCGCCACCTGCACCAGGGCCACCGCCAGCGGGCTGGCCGACAGCGAGGTCATCAGCCAGCCGGCGCCCACCTCGTGCATCCAGGTGCCTATGTTGGAGGCGATGCTGGCCAGCCACAGCCAGCGAAAGGTGCGCTGGCGCAGCGGCTGCCAGGGCGAGGCAGTGTTGGGCGTGAGGGCGGCGGCGGTCATGGCGGCGGTCCTCAGAAGCTGAAGCAGGAGCAGCCGAAGGCGCCCCAGAAGCCACTGAAATCGCTTACCGGCACCCGGCTCTGGCGCGCCCGCTCATGGCCGTGGCCATGCACGGAACAGGCACCGGCGCACTGGTGCACGGCAGCCTGCAAGGGCGCACCGGGTTTCCAGTGACCAGGCACCTTGACCACCGGCGACCAGTCCGGCGTGACCGGCAAGGGCGCCGGCCCCAGGCGATCGAATTCCTCGGCGCCATGGACGATGCGGCCACCGACCACGGTGAGCACCGACTCCAGGTGCTTGATGGCCTCTTCCTCGACGCTGAAGAAGTCCGCCGAGAGCACCGCCACGTCGGCCAGTTGGCCCACCCGCAGTTGGCCCTTCTTGCCCTGTTCCGAGGAGAACCAGGCACTGCCCTGGGTGAACAGCTGCAGGGCGGTGGCCCGCGGCAGGCCCTCTTGGTAAAGCGCCAGGCCGCCGACGGTGCGGCCACTCACCAGCCAGTACAGCGAGGTCCAGGGGTTGTAGCTGGACACCCGGGTGGCGTCGGTCCCCGCGCCCACCGGCACGCCGGCGGCGAGCATCCGCTGGATCGGCGGGGTCTGCTCGGCGGCTTGGGCGCCATAGCGGTCGACGAAGTATTCGCCCTGGAAGGCCATGCGGTCCTGGATGGCGATGCCGCCGCCCAGCGCCTTGACCCGCTCGATGTTGCGCGGGCTGATGGTCTCGGCGTGGTCGAAGAACCAGGGCAGGCCATTGAAGGGCACGTCGCGATTCACTCGCTCGAAGACGTCGAGCATCCGCGAGATGGATTCGTCATAAGTGGCATGCAGGCGGAACGGCCAGCGCTGCTCCACCAGGTGGCGCACCACGGGTTCCAGATCGGCCTCCATGGTGGGTGGCAGATCCGGGCGCGGTTCGAGGAAGTCCTCGAAGTCGGCCGCGGAGAAGGCCAGCATCTCGCCGGCGCCGTTGTGGCGCAGGAAGTCGGTGCCCTGGTGCAGGGTGACGCTACTGGTCCAGTTCTTGAAGTCGGTCAGCTCTTCCTTGGGTCGCTGGGTGAAGAGGTTGTAGGCGATGCGCACGGTGAGCTGGTCGGCATCGGCCAACTCCTGGATCACCTGATAGTCATCCGGATAGTTCTGGAAGCCGCCGCCGGCATCGATGGCGCTGGTCAGCCCCAGGCGATTGAGTTCGCGCATGAACTGGCGAGTGGAGTTGACCTGGTACTCCAGCGGCAGCTTGGGCCCCTTGGCCAGGGTGGCATAGAGGATCATGGCGTTGGGCCGGGCGATGAGCATGCCGGTGGGCTCGCCGCGAGCGTCGCGCTGGATCTCGCCGCCCGGGGGATTGGGGGTGTCCCTGGTGTAGCCGACCACCCGCAGGGCGGCGCGATTGAGCAGCGCCCGGTCGTAGAGGTGGAGGATGAACACCGGGGTGTCCGGCGCCGCCTGGTTGAGTTCGTCCAGGGTCGGCAGGCGCCGCTCGGCGAACTGGAATTCGTTCCAGCCGCCCACCACCCGCACCCACTGGGGCGCCGGGGTACGCTCGGCCTGATCCTTGAGCATGCGCAGGGCATCCACCAGCGAGGGCACGCCCTCCCAGCGCAGCTCCAGGTTGTAGTTGAGGCCGCCGCGGATCAGGTGCAGGTGGGAGTCGTTGAGGCCGGGAATGGCGCGGCGGCCGCGCAGGTCGACCACCTGGGTGGCCGGACCGCGATGGGCCATGGCCGCGCTGTCGCTGCCCACGGCGATAAAGACGCCGTCCTTGATGGCGACCGCAGTGGCCTCGGGGCGCTCGGGATCGACAGTGTGGAGCTTGCCGTTGTGCAGGATCAGATCGGCGTGTTGCATGGTGCCTCCAGGGGCAGGGTCGGCGCGTCCGGCCAGGGGCAGGACGGACCAGAGCGCGCCGGCGGCGCCCAGTAAGAGGGCTCGGCGGCGTTGGGGGTCCAGGGGTTCTTGGCGCATGGCGGCTCTCGCGGCCCGGACAGCACCTGCTGCCCGGGCCGGTGCTCAGCTCGCCACGAAGGCCAGCAAGTCCTGGTTCAGCTGCTCGGCGTGGGTCACCGCGAAGCCGTGGGGGGCGCCGGCATACACCTTGAGTTCGGCGCCGCGGATCAACTCGGCGGCCAGCTTGCCGGTGGTCGCGAAGGGCACCACCTGGTCGGCGTCGCCGTGGATCACCAGGGTGGGTACGTCGACCTTGGCCATGTCCGGGCGGAAGTCCGTTTCCGAGAAGGCGGTGACGCAGTCCAGGGTGCCTTTCAGCGAGGCCAGCAGGGCGATGTTGAGGGTCTGGGTGAAGACGCCCGCGGAGACCTCCTGGCCCTGATTGGTGCCATAGAAGACCGGCGCGAAGTCGGCCAGGAACTGGGCGCGGTCCTTGAGCAGTCCAGCGCGGATACCGTCGAAGACGCCCTGGTCGACGCCCTGGGGGAAGTCGGGCTTTTGCCCGAACAGCGGGGTGACGGCGCCCAGCAGCGCCAGCTTGGCGACCCGCGCCGAACCGTGGCGCGCCAGGTAGCGGCTGACGTCGCCACCACCCATGGAAAAGCCCACCAGGGTGACGTCGCGCAGATCCAGGTGCTCGATCAGCTCCTTGATGTCGTCGGCGAAGGTGTCGTAGTCGTAGCCGTTCCAGGGCTGGCTGGAGCGGCCGAAGCCGCGGCGATCGAAGGCGATGGCGCGATAGCCGTTGGCGGCCAGATGGTGCAGCTGGTAGTCCCACATGTCGGCGTCCAGCGGCCAGCCGTGGCTGAACAGCACGGGCTTGCCGCTGCCCCAGTCCTTGAAATAGATCTCGACGCCGTCGCGGGTAGTGAAGGTGCTCATGGTTGTTCGCCTCTAGGGGTGGGGGAAGTGGAAAAGGCGCCCGAGCGGGCGTTGAGCCAGGGCGCGCATAGACGGCTCACCCGCGGCATGATCAGGAACACCACCAGCGGCACGATGCACAGGGTGATCAGCAGGTTGCTCGGCACCGGCCCGGCCAGCAGCGGATAGCGCGCGAACAGCGGCTGCCACAGCGGCGGGATCAGCATGGTCAGCGGCGCGATGACCAGGTAGGTCAGCACCGCCTGCTTCCAGGCCGGTGGCTGGCGCACGCCGGGGCGTGGCGGGTTGAACCAGAATTCGGCGTCGGCATGCACCTCGGGGGCATCGGCCTCGCGCAGCAGCGGCGCCACCTCGGCGATCAGCGCCTGGCGCTCTGGCGAAGCCAGCCAGGCCTGTAGTTGGTCGACGTCGGCGAAGCGCACCAGGGTGGTGAAGGCGGCGCCCTCCTCGGCCGGCGGGATGACGTCCACGCCAAGATGACCACAGGCCGCGCGGGCGGCGGTGACCGCGCGCTGCAACCAGCGCTGGTAGGCCTGGTGCTGGCCGGCCAGGGGCTGGTGGCGGATCACCAGGGTAACGATGCGGCCGTGGGCCTGTTGCGGGCCTTGCCCGAGTGCGGCGGTCATGACAGCGCCCTCGCGAAGCCACCCTGGGGCGCGCGGCGGCTGGCCAACCAGGCCGCCAGCGAATAGCGACCCGGCCCGGTGAGCGCCAGGGTGCCGAACAGCACCAGCAGCAGCCAGCCGAACTGGCCCTGCTCCAGCGACCACTGCGGATGCACCACCAGCAGGGCGATCAGCAGCAGTCCCAGGATCGGCAGGCAGGCCAGGCGCGTCGCCCAGCCCAGGGCGATCAACAGCGGGCAGAGCACCTCGGCGAAGATGGCGAAACCCAAGGTCGGCCAGGCGCCCAGGTGCAGCGGGTCCTCGATCAGGCCGAGTTGCTGGCGGAAGTTCAGCGCCTTGGGCAAGCCATGTACCGCCAACAACAACCCGGCGCCACCCAGGCGCAGGAACAAGAGTCCCAGATCCAGCCGCGCCTCGCGCATGGCCCATCCTCCTGATGAGAGAGTCGGCTGCGAGAAAGGCCTCGCGCCGTCGATGGGGCGGACTTTCGCCCGGACGCTGGGGAGCGGCCTTGGACGTCTGTGCTGGTTTTTGTACGTCTGTGCTGTGGCGTACAGGTGAAAGGATTCAGGTCACAACAACGGCCTGAGTGTGCTGAACAGTCAACTCATGCGTGACGGTAAAACGCCGAACAGCTACTTAATCGACTTCACGGTGGACAGTAATCTGCGCCCATCGCATCCACGCCGGATGCCAGACCTTGAAGGGACAGCTGACCATGAACACCACCCAAGCCTTCACCGCCACCACCGGCCGCCTGCTGCTCGCCAGCCTCTTCCTGTTCAGCGGCGTGGGCAAACTGCTCGCCCCCGCCGCCACCAAGGGCTACATCGCCGCCATGGGCATGCCCTTCCCGGACCTCGCCTACCTCGGCGCCCTGGCAGTCGAGCTGGGCCTCGCCAGCCTGCTGCTGATCGGCTATCGCACCCGCACTGTGGCCCTGGCCATGGCCGCCTTCACCCTGGTCACCGCCGCGGTGTTCCACAACCACTTCGCCGACCAGAACCAGCTGATCCACTTCCTCAAGAATATGGCCATCGCCGGCGGCCTGTTGCAGGTGGCGGCCTTCGGCGCCGGTGCCTTGAGCGTGGATGGGCGGCGGCCGGTGCGGTCGGCGCGGTTGGCCTGACTCCATCGCCCCTTGCGCGCCCGCCTGACCCTCGCGGTCAGGCGGGCGCCGTCACGTCCAGCATCCGGGCGCAGGCCTCGCGCAGCAGGTCGAGGAACAGCCGCAGCCGCGCCGGATAGACCCGGGCGTAGGGGTAGATGAGGTAGATCGGCAGGGGCGCGGCCTGCCAGTCGGGGAGCAGGTGCACTAGCCGCCCCGCGGCGACATCTTCGCGGACCATCCAGTGCGACAGCGCCGCGCAGCCCAGGCCGCGCACGGCGGCATGGCGGGCGACGAAGAGGCTTTCGGTGGCCAGGCGGGGGCGCAGGGGCACGATATGGCTCTCGCCCGAGACAGGGCGCTCCAGGTGCAGCTCGCTCTGGTAGAACTGGCTCATGGCGATCCAGGGCAGCGCCGCCAGATCCTCGGGGCCGGTAAGCGGTCCGGCCAGCGCTGGCGCGGCCACCAGGATGCGCTGGACATCGCCCAGGCGCAGCGCCACCGTGTCCGGATCCACCACCACCCCCACCCGGATGGCGCAATCCACGCCATCGGCGACGAAATTGGGCGCGCGGTCGCTCAGCACCCAGTCCACCTGCATGCCCGGATAGCGGCGCAGATAGGCCTCCAGCGGATCGAGCAGTTGCTCCTGGCCGAAGGCATGGGGCATCACCACCCGCAGCCGCCCTTCGGGTTCGGCATGGGCGCCGTGCAGGGCGGCGGCGAAGGCCTGCCAGTCGCCGAGCAGTTGCTGGGCCTGGCGATAGCAGCGCTGGCCGTCCTCGGTGAGTCTCAGGGCGTGGGTCGAGCGGTGGACCAGGCGCATCTGCAGCACCGTTTCCAGCGCCTGCAAGCGGCGGCTGACGGTGGGCTGGGTAGTGCCGAGCTGGCGCGCCGCCGCCGACAGGCTGCCGGCCTCGACGATGCGGACGAAGGTCTCGAGCAGATCGAGGCGGTCATGGGAAAAGGTGGTGTTCATACGTCTTACGTATACCCCCTGTACCGGGCGTTCGGCTACAAGCTGCCCGCCTTCTCACGAAGAATGCAGCCATCGCATCCCGACCCCGGAGCTTCAGCATGAGCGACATGCCGCTTTCGCATGGCCAGACCCCGCCGCGCACCGCCACCCTCCCCCCGGCCTTGCTGTGCCTGCTGGCCACCGGCGCCGGCCTGAGCGTGGCCAACCTCTACTACAGCCAGCCGCTGCTGGGCACCCTGGCCAACGACCTGCCGGCGACCGCAGCCGACGTGGGGCTGATCCCCACCCTCACCCAACTCGGCTATGCCCTGGGCCTGTTGCTGCTCGCGCCCTTGGGGGATCGCTTCGACCGCCGCCGCATCATCCTGGCCAAGCTCGGCATCCTGCTGCTGGCCCTGCTCGGCGCCAGCCTGGCACCGGGGCTGCACGCCCTGCTGCTGGCCAGCTTGGTCACCGG
>CAUQPA010000235.1:0-6458 GCA_963519325.1 uncultured Pseudomonas sp.
CAATCTGGAGGCCCGTACCCAGCTGCTCAGCGCTGCGCTGCAGGGGGCTCTGGCCTTCCAGAAGGGCCTGGGCTGCGTGCACAGCCTGAGTCATTCGCTGGGCGGCATAGATCCGCGCCTGCACCATGGCACCCTCAATGCGGTGCTGCTGCCGGCCGTGGTGGCCTTCAACCGGAGCGCGGCATCGGTGGTCCGCGACGAAAAACTCGAGCGCCTCGCGCAGGCCATGCAACTGCCGGCGCAGCTGTCGGTGGAGCAGGCGCTGGCGCACAAGGCCGAAGCCCTGCGCCTGCCGACGGGGCTGGCGCAGATGGGCGTCGACCAGGCACTCATCCCGCGCATCGTGACCGGTGCCCTGGCCGATCACAGCCACAAGACCAATCCCCGGGAAGCCACGGCGGATGACTACGCCCAGCTGATCGAGGCCTCGTTCTGAGGTCCTGACGTCCGCCGCCCAAGGTTCTTCGCTTCAGTGTCGTCCCTGGCCTCGAATTCGTTTGGGGCTGAAGGCAGGCGACGCCTCCGCCACACCCTCGCGACAATCACAACAACTAAAGGACGCGAAACATCATGGTCAACCTCGATACCTCAGTAGCCAAGGTGCAGTTCGATCCGCTCTATCGCAAGGTCGCCTGGCGAGTGCTGCCCCTGCTGCTGCTCGGCTATATCATCGCCTATCTCGATCGAGTCAACGTCGGCTTCGCCAAGCTGGCCATGCTCAGTGATCTCGGCCTGTCCGATGCGGCCTATGGCTTGGGCGCCGGCATCTTCTTCATCGGTTACTTCCTCTTCGAGGTCCCCAGCAACCTGATGCTGCATCGCGTGGGTGCCAAGGTCTGGATCGCGCGCATCATGATTACCTGGGGCCTGGTCTCCTCGCTGATGGCCTTCACCGGGCCCATCGCCCAGCTGCTGGGTATCAGCCACGAGATGACCTTCTATGGCCTGAGATTCCTGCTCGGGGTGTGCGAGGCGGGTTTCTTTCCCGGAGTCATCCTCTACCTGACCTATTGGTTCCCCGCGGCGCTGCACAGCCGCATGATGGCCATCGTCATCCTCGGCAATCCGGTGTCCTTCATCTTTGGCGGTCCGCTCAGTGGCGCCATCATGTACTACATGGGGGGCAACAGCCTCTTGGCCGGTTGGCAATGGATGTTCGTCATCGAGGCGATACCGGCCGTGGTGATCGGGGTGGTGGTGCTCTGCCTGCTGGATAACGGCATCCAGAGTGCCGGGTGGTTGAGCGTGCAAGAAAAGGCCGAGCTGACTCGGCGCCTGGCCGTGGAGGCCGCGGAAAAGCCCCACATCGCCCTCAAGCGCCTGTACGCCCTGCCCATCATCTGGTTGCTGACGGTCATCTACGTCCTGCTGATGCTCGGCAACTACGGCATCAACTTCTGGGTGCCGACCATCATCAAGAATGCCGGGGTGGCTTCGGTCCTGGACATAGGTCTCATTACCGCCATCCCCTATGTGTTCGGTGCGGCGACCATGGTCTGGGTCACTCGCCAGGCTCAGCGCGGCGGTAACCAACGCACCTATGGCGCCCTGATGTCCGTGTTGGCCGGCATCGGTCTGATCCTCTGCGCGGCCTTCCCCCAGCAATTGCTGCTGATGATCCTGGGTGTCGCCCTCGCCGTGGGTGGCAGCCTGAGTGCCATCGCGCTGTTCTGGGGCCTGCCCGGGGCCTTCCTGCAGGGTGCCGCGGCGGCCGCCGGCATCGCCATCATCAACTCCTTCGGCAATCTGGGCGGCTTCGCCGGACCCTATCTGCTGGGGCTGCTGACCACCCTGTTCGGCTCGGCGCAAGCTGGCCTGATGCTGCTCGGGGGTTGCCTGCTGGCGTGCGCCGCGCTGATGCTGTGGGTGACACGGCAGCCCACGCCATCCAAGGCCGGATTGCTGGCCGAGTGACCAGGCCGCGAAAGCCGCGCCTTTTTATTGGAAGTGACCACCGTTCGCTTCCGCTTTCCTTGTCAGTTAAGAGGACGTCATGGAGCTGGTCAGCGAGTTGCACACCATCGTCGGACGGCGCCATGTCCTGCAGGGCGACGCCGCGACCCGGCGCTTCCGTCTGGGGATCCGCTATGGTGGCGGGGCGGTGCTCGCCGTGGTGCGGCCCGGCAGCCTGGTGGAGATGTGGCGCGTGCTGCAGCGCTGCCACGCCGCCGGGACCATCATCATCTGCCAGGCAGCAAACACGGGCTTGACGGGTGGCTCCACCCCGGTGGCCGAGGGCTACGACCGGCCGGTGGTACTGATCAACACCCTGCGCCTGACCCGCCTATCCCTGCTGCGCCAGGGCGAGCAGGTGGTGTCCCAACCGGGCGTGACCCTGAGCCAGTTGGAGACGACGCTGAAGCCGCTCGGGCGCGAGCCGCACTCGGTGATCGGCTCGACCTGTATCGGCGCTTCCATTACCGGCGGCGTCTGCAACAACTCCGGCGGCTCGCTGATCCGCCGCGGACCGGCCTTCACCCAGCTGTCGCTGTTCGCCAGGATCGACGAAGCCGGGCAGTTGCAACTGGTCAACCACCTGGGCCTGGAGCTGGGCGACTCACCCGAAGAGATCCTGTCCCAGCTCGATGAGGATCGCTTCAACGACGGTGACGTGCAGGACCCGGCCGGCGCCATGGCCTCCGATCGCGAATATGCCCACCATGTCCGCGACGTGGCGTCTGCTACCCCCGCCCGCTACAACGCCGATCCGCGGCGGCTGTACGAGGCCTCGGGCTCGGCGGGCAAGATTGCCGTATTCGCCTTGCGCCTGGATACCTTCCCCGCTGATCGCAACACCCGGGTGTTCTATATCGGCTCCAACCGGGCCGCGGACCTTGAAGCCATTCGCCGGCATATCCTGCTCCACTTCGCCGAGTTGCCCATCGCCGGCGAATACATGCACCGCACGGCCTATGAGCTGAGTCGTACCTACGGCAAGGACTTGTTTCTCTTCATCCAGCGCTGTGGTGCGCAACGGGTGCCCCAGGCCTTCGGCTGGAAGACTCGCTTCGATGCCCTGAGCGAACGCCTGGGGCTCGGCGCCCAGCTCGGCGATCGCCTGCTGCAACGCCTTGCCGCGCCCTTGCCGGAGCACCTGCCAGCGCGCCTCAATACCTTCGCCTCGCGCTTCGAGCATCACCTGCTGCTCAAGATGGGCGAAGACGGCATCGACGAAGCCCGTGCCTATCTGCAGTCCTGGCTGCCCAGCGCCGACGCGGATTTCATCGAGTGCGACGCGGAGGAGGGCAACGCCGCCTTCCTCAATCGCTTCGCGGTCGGCAATGCCATGAATCGCTACCGGGCGGTGCACCGGGACACCGTGGAAGACATCCTCGCCCTGGACATCGCGCTACCGCGCAACACCCAGGACTGGTTCGAGACCTTGCCGCCGGAACTGGCAGAGCAGATCGAGGTGACTATGTACTGCGGGCACTTCTTCTGCCATGTGCTGCACCAGGAATACCTGGTGAAAAAGGGGTACGACTGCGCGGCGCTCAAGGAGCGCTTGCTGGCCCTGCTGGATGCCCGGGGCGCGCGCTATCCCGCCGAGCACAATGTCGGCCACCTCTACCGTGCCGCGCCCGAACTGGAGCGCCACTATCGCCAGCTCGATCCGACCAACGCCTTCAACCCGGGTATCGGCCTGCTAACGCGCCGCCATCACTGGCAGCAAGACTGTTGCGACGCGCACGCCGACAACGCCATCGCGGCGGCAGCCAAGGCTGCCCGGGCGGAGACTGCGGAGAAGAGTCGCACGTTTTGAGCGGTAGCGCGGGGCAGCTCAGTCTTCCTGCTGGATGGCGTAGAGCGATTCCACCAGTAACTCGAATGCCGGGTTCTGTTGGGCACTGCGCCGCGAGACCAGCTCATAGGGCTCGCTGTGGGACCTGAGTTGCAGCGGCAGGCGACTGACCAGGCCATGCTGGCAGACATAGTCCGCCACCTCGACCGACACCAGGGCTACCAGCCGGGGATTGCGGCTCAGCAGCGAGAGGGTGGTCAGCGCCGAGGTGGTTTCGATCAGGTGCAGGGGGAAGGGCAGCTGTGCCTCGAAGAACTCGTGTTCCAGGGTGCGCCGCATGGGCATGTTGGCGCGATAGACCACCCAGCGACTGTCAGAGAGATCCTGCAGCTCGACCCGTTCGCGCTGGGCAGCCGGATGAGCGGCGTTGGCGATCACCGCAAGGGACTCGTCCTTGATGACCAAGGCGTCGTAGCTTTCTGGCCGCTCGCTCACCGACAAGCGACAGATGGCCGCGTCCAACCGCCCCTGGTCAATCAGGCCGAGCAGAGTCGTGCTGGTGTCTTCCACCACCTCGATCGACAGCCGTGGCTGCAGCTCCAGCAGCCGGGAGATGGCATGGGTGAGCAGGGGCACGGCGCCCATGATGGTGCCTATGGCCAGCTTGCCGCCCGAGCCACTGGCAATGGCGTGCAGCTCGTGACGCAGGTTGTCCAGATCCGCCTGGATCAGGCGGGCGAAGCGAATGGCACAGGTGCCCGCTGGAGTCGGCAGCAAACCGCGATTGGTACGCAGGAACAACTCCACGCCCAGGGTGGACTCCAGCTCCTTGAGCGCCTTGCTGGCACCTGGCTGAGTGAGCCCCAGGCCTTCCGCGGCATTGAGCAGCGACCCCTTTTCCGCCAGGGCGACGAGTAGGCGCAGTTGCTTGGCGTGCAGGCGCGACATGATCGAATTGAGGCTGGCGAGATTTTTCATTGCCTGAAAGTTATACCGCTGTTGCTTATTGTCAATTCCGAGCCCTCTAGCCCCACGCTAGACTCGCTTTGCCTATAACAAAACATGATAAATGGAGGCGAGATGATCCAGGAAGATCCGCTCCGCTACCCGGGCTCCGGCCGCCCTGCAACCTCGCCTTCCGCTCCTCCGCCCCTCGCGCTGCTGCCGCCGTGATCGCAGCAAGCCAGCGCCTTCTAGGGCGGTGGCTGCATCCAGTCTTCCAACAACAATAAACAGGTGATGCCATGACCCATGCCACGCTCGATTCCGCGGCCGCTACGGCTGCTTCCTCCCAGGAACTCCTGGTCCTCGCTAACGAGCGCCGCCGCGCCCTGCTGGGCAGCGCCGTCGGCAGTACCATCGAGTGGTACGACTACTTTCTCTACGGCACCATGGCGTCGATCATCTTCGCCAAGCAATTCTTTCCCAGTGGCGATCCCCTGGTCAGCCAGTTGCTCGCCCTGGCCGCTTTCGCGCTCGCCTTTCTGGTCCGTCCGCTGGGCGGCATCCTGTTTTCTCATATCGGTGACCGCATCGGTCGCAAGAAGACCCTGGCCATCACGCTGTCGCTGATGGGGGCTTCCACGGTGCTCATGGGGCTGTTGCCGAACTATGCCCAGATCGGGATCTGGGCACCGATCCTGCTCACCCTGTTGCGCCTGTTGCAAGGACTGGCCCTGGGCGGTGAATGGGGCGGCGGTGTGTTGCTCGCGGTGGAATACTCGCCCCGGCAGCGCCGCGGCTTCTTCGGCGCTGTACCCCAGACCGGCGCCGTGCTCGGCCTCGCCCTGGGCAACATCATCACTGCCTTGCTGAGCGCCAAGCTGTCCGAGGCGAGCTTCGAGTCCTGGGGTTGGCGCGTGCCCTTCGTGGGCTCCATCGTGCTGGTGCTACTGGGTATGTGGATTCGCCACGCCGTGGATGAAACACCTTCCTTCAAGAAAATGGTGGCCAATCGCACCCATAGCCGAATCCCGCTGCAGGAAACGTTGCAAGACCACTGGCGGGTGGTGCTCATCGCCATCGGCGCCAAGGTCATCGAAACCTCGACCTTCTTCCTCTACGCCACCTTTTCGCTGTCCTACCTGATCGGCCAAGGCTTCGCTCGAGCGGAAATCCTCAATATCATTCTGGTCTGCGCACTGCTGGCCTTTCCCTGCATGCTCTATTTCGGGCACCTGTCCGACCGTATCGGGCGGCGCAAGGTGTTCCTGTTGGGGTGCGTGGCTTTCCTGCTGTGGATCTTTCCCTACTTCTGGCTGATCAACCAGGGTTCGTTGTGGCTGGTGGCGCTGGGGATCGGGGTGGGCTTCGGCATCATTTGGGGAAGCTACGGGGCCATGATCGGCACGCTGCTGGCCGAGGCCTTTCCGGCAACCATCCGCTATACCGGGATGTCCCTGGGCTACCAGATCGGCGCTGCCCTGGTGGGCGGGCCCATGCCATTGATCGCCACCGGACTGATCGCTTATTTCGGTGGCAGCTATGTGCCGGTGGTGCTCTTCATGATGGCCTGCGCCCTGGTGTCCATTTACGCGGTCTCCCGGGCACGCGATCGCAGCGGCGAGGTGCTCGATGACTAGCCGTCGATGGCGGACATGATGCGAGGTTGAGGACTGCGCTTGGCGAAGCCCGCCGAGCCCTGTCCTGGGCGGGCGACATCCCTCACCCCAGCCCACTCCCAAAGGGAGAGGGGGCAACGAGGTGCTTGAGCTTT